>JAAYYJ010000402.1 GCA_012515455.1 Oligosphaeraceae bacterium | reverse complement strand
TCTGGGCGATCTGCTGTCCTTTTTTGACCATCATACCCTCTTCCACCAGGGTCTGCCCGTCCAAAGACAAAAACTGCAGGCGGCCGGAGATTTTCGGCTGTATTGAGACTGCCTGCAATGCTTGGACGTCGCCATTGAACGTCAGGACTTCGTCGATACGCTCACGGCCGACTTTGCCAGTCTGGACTGTCACCGCCAGTTCACGGGTACCGGCTTTCTTCTTCTGGCCTTCTTTGTATTTTTCCTGGACAACCAACATCCCCCAGACGCTGCCGCCCAATATGCCCAGGACTGCCAGGATGGTTAAAACAACTCTGACTTTGTTCTTCATAGACTCAATCATTCCTTATGTTAACAACAATATAGCAATAAACAGCCGCTGGACTGCTGCAGGATGCACACAGTCCTCACTCCTGCACTGGCACAAATTCCAGGTCGGTGATTTTTCCGGAACTGGCCAGCAGCTCCTCCAGATTGTAGAAGACCTGAATGTACGCTTTTGAGCGGGCGGAAGCGCTGATGGTGACATCGCTTTGGACCTCATTCAGGCGGGTGATGGTGGCCGTTCCGCCCAGATATTCATGATGCACCAAATCACGGATTCGCTTGGCCGTGGCCAGGATGTTCTCCTGCAGGGCCAGCTGTCGCCGGCTGGACTCCAAAGCCAGATAATGCTGCCGGATTTGCGCCTCCAGACGCAACAGCAGCTCGTCGCGGACCTTCACATATGCCTCGCGTTCTGCCTGGGCCTGGGCCAGCAAGGCAGAGGTGCGAAAACCATTGAAGATATTCCAGGTCGCGGCCAGGCCAAAATACACCTCGCGGTCATAATCATGGTTGAAACGCAGGGAATCCTGCCGGGTGAAACCGTAATCAGCAAAGAAATCCAGCCGCGGGTACCAGCTGCTGCGCGCCGCCGCAATGGCCGAGTCGGCCATCGCGATATTATATTCCGCGATCTGCAGATCAGGGCGGTGCTGACGCGCGAACGCCAATAACTCAGACTGCTCCAAGGCTAAATTCTGCGGTCCCTGCGGGGGCTGCAGCTCTATGCTTTCCCATAGCGCATCCCGGCTGACCGCCAGCAATGCTCCCAAAGCAATGATGGATACTTTCCATTCCTGCTCGGCAGCAATGAAATCCACCTCCGCATTGCCGACCTGCAGTTCGAAATTCAGCACCTCACTCAGGGTCGCGACTCCCCCCTCCTCACGCTTGCGGGCATCGTCCAGGAGGATGCGGTTGAAAGCGGCGTCTTCCTTGGCAATGGCCATGCCGTCCTGAGCCCGCAAAGCGCTCAGGAACGCCGCGGAGGCGGCCTGCAGCAGCAGACGCTGTGCTTCCCGTTCGGCTGCCCCCGCAGACTCCAGGCCGAATTCAGCAATCAGGCGCTCGAACTTGCGCTGGAAACCGTCGAACACGGTCCAGGACAGCTCCAGCCCCAGGGAATACTCGGTGTTGTTGTCATAATGCCGGGCTGGCCGGGTGGCCCGGGCGCGATTGCGCTGCACCGAGCCACCGAGGTCCAGGCTGGGCCAGTAAGCGGATTTCGCCCGGGCGACCTCTGCCGCCGCACTGTCGATCCGGGCCTTGACCTCGCTCATGCTGGGATTGTTCTGCAGGGCCATCTTCTTCACCCCGGGCAGAGTCCAGGGCGATTTTGCCGCCGCCGCCGGCAGTGGCAAAGCCGCGCACAGCGCGGCTGCGGTCAGGATGGATTTGAACAGCATGCCTGCGGAGTGCCGGCGTTTGGCATGGCAGTGGGTTGAACAATCGGTCATCGGACATTTCCCTTCGCTGGCGACATAGCTGATTTTTCCCGCATATCCTCAACCGTGCGTTTGACAATGGAGAAGATATACTCGGTCAATGATTCTTTGTCGGTGGTTTTCAAAGCAAAGCGCCCCTGCCCGCCGAGGAGTTTTTCCTCGCAGTGGGTATGGATGGGCAAAAACAGACAGATACTGTAGTAGGTGTAACGCAACAGATTGATGTTCTCCTGACTGCTGGCATCCTGCAGCAGAGCACTCAACAAACGGGTCAGATTCTCTTCATACTCACGACGCTGCGCGGACTGCTCTGCCGGAGAACCGCACTCCGGATGCACCGGCGGACCATCCAGAAGCTCACGCAGCAAAATCCAGTTTACCTGCGACTGCACGTTGTCATAAGTGCTGTCCAAAAGAATGCCAATGTGCAGACGCAGTGCAGCCCAAGGCAACGAACTGGACAAATCCCAGCAGCGCCGCAACAATTCCTGACGACGACTGCGGGCGTAATCCTTGACCGCAAGGTAAAAACGAGCCTTGTCACCAAAGTGATAATTCACCGCCGCGATATTGCTCTTCGCCACCGCACAAATCTCACGCACTGTCGTGCCACCATAGCCACGCGCGGCAAATACCTGCAAACCAGCCAGCAATAATCGCTCGCAAATCGCGGATCGGTCATGACGGTCACTATGGCCCTTTTCCAGTTGCATATTTACAAAACGCAATTTTCAAACAAATATTTGAATGAACGGAAATATTCGCAAAAAAACGCCGTGCGATTTATATCGGCCATAATTCCGGGGTTCTGCATTACATATTGCCGGGCGCATTCACTCTGCCCTGACGTCGAGTTTCTGTTCCTCGGCGTTGCCCTGCAATTCCGGGGCATAAAGCCCGGTCAACTTGGTCGGCAAGGCCGAGAATTCGCCGCTGGATTCCACGCGCAGGCGGTAGCTGAGGGAATGCTTTCCCCGGGGCAACAACGGGATGAACATCGCCACCCGGTCATCGCGGAATTCCTGATATGCATTCAGGCTGTTGCCGCCGTAGCCACTGCGCATCTCCACTGCCTCACAACTGGCGGCCTTGTAGTCTTCCAGCAGCATGTACTCGTAGTCGTTTTTGCTTTCCAGCAGCATCTCGACCTCCAGCAGCTCGCCGGATTGCACCACCGCCCGGGTCGGCAGCAGTTCGCGCCGGTAGCGTTCGCGGCGAACGCTCTGGGCCCGGCCGCCGGCCGCGGGGGTGCTGCTCTGCTCATCTTCGCGAATCAGCCGGTAAATATGGCGCTGGACCTTGACCTCCAGGCCGGCTGCCGGGATGAAATCCTGTTGGCTGAAATATTGCAGATAAGCATTGAAATACAGCGGCCCGGGGCCGTTTTTGCGGATGGTCAGCACCTGCTCACCCGGCGGCAAATCTTCTGCCGGCACCACGAAGCGATTTTTGGCGGAGAAGATATTCCGGGGCGAATAGCGTTCCTGGGCCAGCGTCCGGCCATTGAGGAGCAACTCGACCTCGAGCTCGCTGCGGCCCTCGCCGCTGGCTTCCAGAAACACGCTGAAGGCTTCCAGCACTGCAGCAGTATTCCGGGTGGAGCGCCAGTAATTCCCGTGTTTGCGGTTGTGCAGCAGATATTTTACCAGGCCACGGCTCAATTCGCCCTGCTCCTCGCCAGTGCGACAGAGCAGCTTCAGGAATGCGGCCTGGGTCTCAATCTCATCGCCATACCAGCACCACCAGAAATTCCCGGGGCCAAGATTAAGCCAGGCAGTCTGGTTCTCGCTATCGCGCTGTACGAACTGGTGCAGATTGCGCACCAGCTCCTGAAGGCGCAGCGCCTGGGGGACGCTGCTCCCCGACGTTCCTGGCAGCTGCAGGCGCTCCCATTCGGCCAGCGCGAACAATGCTTTGCTGTAAGGCCTCAAATGCTGCTTATCGCGGAACAGCAATTCCGCCATGGCCTCCTGGTAGTACTGCTCCTCGCGGGTTTCGGCGAGGACCTGAAACACCAGCGCATCGAGGTCATCAGCGTGCTCCTTGCGCTGCGGCTGCCCGGGCGGCAACTGCAGACAGCGCAAGGTCTCCTGCTGATATCCCTGCAGCCAGGCCAAACCGCGCTGCAAGGCATCCGGGGGCACGGACAGCTGACATTGGCGTCCCAGCAGCAATCCGTGTACGACCAGGGCGGTAAAATACGGCGAGGATTTCTCTCCCCAGCCGCTGAACCAGCCCCAGCCGCCATCCTGGCACTGCATCTGCAACAGGCTCTCCAGCCCCTCCCGAATCATCTTCTGCCGGGTCTCCTCTTGCACAACCGGCTCCAGGTCCTGATACCGCTGCCACTGCCGGGCCCGTTCGGCCGGCGAACCGAGTTCTTGAGTATCGAGGTTGCTGCTCTTGCGGGCCAAGTCAGCCAGGGGCAGATCGAGTCGCTGCAGAGTGCGCAGGGTCAGCACCGCGGGCAGGAAACGATTCAAAGTCTGTTCAGTGCACGCGTAGGGATAATTCACCAGATACGGAATGGCATCCAGCATCGCCAGGGCCAAACTGGGCGAGCAGGCAATCTCCAGCCGGGCACTGCCGGCCCGGATTTCCGAGGGCAGAACGAAACTCGCTTCCGCCTGCTGCGCGGCAGGATTGATTACCCCGCTGTGACTCAGCAGGATGTCCTGCCCGTGCACGTTGACCGGAAGCCGTTGCTCCAGGGCATCAGATTCCGCGTCGCTCAGCGCCTGGATGCGGATGCTGGCTTCACCGGCCCGCACGGCCCGCACCCGCCAATCCACCCGCTGCTGCCCTGCCGCAGGAACCGGCACTGTTTGCCGGACAGGACTGCCCGGGAGCAATTCCAGACTCCCGCCTTCCTCCAGCTGCAGAGAGACTTGCGTGATGATCTCCTCGGAGAAATAATTATGGACCATGGCGCCCAGCACCACCTCGTCCTGCTCCAGCAAAAAACGCGGTGCCTGCAGCCGCACCAGGACATTCTTGGCCGTAATGAGTTCCGCCTCGCCCTCCCCGGCCTGGCCCTGCGGTCCCATCGCCCAGACCCGGAGCTTCCAGGTCGTCAAGCTGTCCGGCAAGGGAAACGCAACCCGGGCCCAGCCGTCGCCATCGGTCAGCACCCCCGCCGACCAATACGCGGTGTCGGCAAAATTCTGGCGCAGCAGCGGCATTGCCATCGGCTGGGCGGCGCCATCCTGCGCGGACGCATTTTCTTGCACACTGGCAAAACGGGCGACCGCCATTGGTGCGCCCGCGGCCATGCTCTGGCGCATCTTCATCCCCCCCGCATCCAGAGGCGAAAAAACCAGGCCGGGAGAGCGCAAATCATCCTGCTGCAGCAGTTCACGATCGAAAATCCCGATGGATTCCAGGTCCTTTTCCTGCTCCCACAAAGAATTGTTCAGGTACCAGGACATGGTGCTGAACGAAGAATGGTGATTGCGACGCCAGGACCAAAAATACGGTTTGATGGGGGGGATGTTGCTGCCGCCGGAAATATACTCCAGGCTTTTGTCATAGACACTAATCGCCAGCTCGCCGGCGAACGGCTGCCCGGCAGCATCGGTCAGGCGCAATTCGACCGCCACTTCGCCCCCCGGCAGCAGACGATTGGCGCTGGGCAACAGCTCGACATTCAGAATGCGGCTGGCAGGGGGGACCGCCAGCGAGCGCAGCACCGAATGCACTGCCCCGTCCGAGACCAGAAGCGCCTCAATAAAGAAATTAGGCCGGTCCTCCGGGCTGATGGGGATGCTGATTTCCCGGCTGTTTCCCTTCAGGCGCAGGAATTGCGGCCGGGCGCAGACCCCATCCCGGGGCCGCAGGAAGAGCAGCACCAGGCTGTCCGGGCGGGCGGTATTCAGGCGCAGCCGCGCCATCTCTCCCGGCGCGTATTCCGGCTGATCCGGCACTGCTTCCAGAACATCATAGCGATAATCACCGGATGCATCCTCCCGGGAGCCGTAGACCGACAGCAGACAGGCGCCGGCCGGCGCCTCCTGGGACTGTCCCACAGGTTGCATCTTCCAGGCCAGACGATACTGCCCGGGCTGAGAAATCTGCAGGCGCTGTTCCGCCCGGCCGTGCTCGTCAAACTGCAAGTCCCATTGCTGCAGGGCGGTCTCCTGGGGCTGCGGCTGTTGGTCATAGCGCAGCTGCAGCAGCTGCAGAGTCCCCGGCCCGGCCAGCGGCTGGCCGGACAGAGTGCTGGCCTGGGCATAGGCGGTCACCGTATCGCCGGCGCGGAAATGCCCGGCGTTGGTCCAGGCCTGCAGGCGGAACTGCTTCCGGCCGACCAGCACCTGGCCGCGACCCACAATAGTGCGCCGCGAGAGGTCGCGCACCTCGGCAATGATTTCATAGCGATGATCGCGGTCGCCGTACAACTGCCGGGCAGTGTCGGTATCAATGGTCAGTTTGACCTGCCCCTCCTCATCCAGGTCCTGCTCCATCTGCACCACCACCTCGGGCGGCGGCAACGGACGGGGCGGCAGCCAGAATCCCCGCGGGCGCAGGCTGTCCCAAGCTTCCCGGCCGGGCATTCCGGCCGGAGAGTCCCACAGCCACCAGTACCCCGGGCCATACAGCCAATCCCAAGGCCGGGTCGGCCAGAAATCGGCCTGATAATCCTGTCGCAGGACCTTGATTCTGGCCCGGGCCCGGGTGACCGGCGCACCGAAATAATACCTGGCCGTAACCGGCACCGTAAACGACTCACCGAGCATGACGGTACCTTCAGGTATGCCGACTATGACCTCGTATTCCGGCTTCCTGTATTCCTCGACCCGGAACTGCAGACTGCCCTGGTACGCCCGGCGTGACCCCTTGCCCGGGGCCGGCGTCGAGAGCAGCAACGAATATACCCCCAGCCGGGCCTCAGCTGGCAGGCGGTACTCACCGGAGACCCCGCCATGCGCGGAATAAAACAGCTTCGGCAGCCCTTTATCCGGTTCAGCGGCGTCGGAGAGCGCCCGCGCCTTCTCCCCCGGAGCCTGCAGCCAGAGCGCCGCCGGCTGCCCGACCCACGGATTCACCCGGTCGCTGTAAGTAGCCTCCTGCAACCAGGCGGCGTACTGCACCAGTTGTCCCGGACGGTATACCGGCCGGTCGGTCAGCAGGAAGGCCTTGCTCTCTGGCTGCGGGTCAGACGAGACAGCCCGGAAGGACACCGTCGAGAGATCAGCGCAGAGGAATTCATCAGGCAACTGGGCGCGGACCAGACAACGCCAGGAGCCATATCGTTGCCCATCCTGCGGCAATTGCAAGAAGGCACTGCCGTTTTCGTCAGTGGTCAGATTGTAGCGTTGCTGCACTAGCGCCGATTTGCGTCTCTGCTGGTCCCAACGGACATTCCAGGCCAGAATCTGCAGCCCGGCATTGGCAGCTGGCGCACCATTCCTGGCCTGACACAGCTGCCAGAGGGTCTCCTGCTGCAGATTTTTGCTAAACAACAGATGTTTCTGAGCCAAGACCGGGATGCGGCTGATATTGCCCCCGGGCAAATGACAGACCAGCCAATAGGCCCCCGGCGCAGGCAATGGGACGGACACCTTGACGACCTTGTCCCGGTAGTTCGCCGCCGGCGTGAGCGCCTCAGACCATTCCCGGACCTTGGCACCTATGAATTTCTCATTGCCCTTTTCCAGCAGCCAGGCGCCGAGATTGGCAAAATGATAATTCAGGTTTTTCTCCTCGCCGGCCAGGATGCGCGCCTCCACCTCGTCAATAATCCCGGGCAAATTGAGGCGGAACAGCTGGAAGTCAGCAGCCGTGGCATTGCGGAAGCGCAATTCCACGGCGATGTCCTCGCCGAAGACCTGCATCCGGGAAGGCAGGAAAGTCGCCCAATGGCCGGTAATTTTCTCCGCCTGCCGCTGCCCTTCCTCAGGCTGCAGCTGAGCCAGGCGCTGCCACCAGAGCAGAGCCCGGGCGGGCTGATGCCGGTTCTCCTGAATCTCCGCCAGACGGCGCAGAATCTGGGCCTGACGCTCCTTCTGCCAACCCTTCACGGACTGGCTGCGTTCCAGCACCTCGGCGTACAGCGCCAGGAAATTGTAATCCGGTGGTAAGCGGAAACGGCGGATGCCATTAGCCAACCGGGCCACCGTCTCGTCATCCTCGAGGGTCTGCAGTGCCAGCAGCGCAGAGGTCCGTTCCTGCCCCTCCTCGCTGGCGCGGGTAAAGAGATGGAAATAATCCTGCAACGTCTGGGTACCGTAGAGGCTGCAGCTGTAATTGGCCAGGATGAACTTGGCCTGGCAATACCCGCGGGGGGTGCATTCAGCGGCCTGCTGCAGCAGCCAGCGGCAGCGCTCGCCGTCATTGGCAGCTTGCGTAAAGGCCGCCGGGAGCGCGAAAAACACGGGCTGCCCGTCGTCTCCGACCGGCGCCCCCGCGATCTCCACCTCTTCATTCTCGGCCGAATCCCAAGCCGGTACGCTGTTTAAATCGCTGAGATTCTGCAGGCGCCAGACAGCAGAAGCCAGACCGAACGGGCAATCATCGGCCAGGCCTATCCCCGCCTTCCCCAGGAAGGCCAGAGCGAAGGCGCAGTAGAAATCCGCGCGTGCCTGCGGGTCCTCCGCGGGATTTTCCCGGAGCAGCAGCATCGCCTGGTGGAAGAGCTGCAAAGCCCGCCGGCGGTCACTCTCGCCTACCCGCAGGCGCTGCCCGCGGTTTTGCGACCAGCCGTGCGTAAATTTCCCGTCCAGGAGATAGCCCCAGTCATACTGTCCGAGGATATATTCGGCCAGACGCCATTTCAGGCGCCAGGAATGCTCAGCTTTCTGGATCATCCTCTCCAGCAGTTCTTCTCTGGCCGCGGGTTGATTGAGAACCTGCAGACAGCTGGCGGCCTGCAGAAAATCCCCAGACTGCGCCTCCGGGCCAGAGACCTGCAGCGGCAACTCCAGCAACTGACGGTAAATTTTTTCTGCCTCGGCGTAATTTTCCTGCCGGTGCAATTGTGCCGCCTGCTGCCGCAGGGCATTCGGTTCGCGGTCCTGTCCCATCAGTACTCCAGTGCTGCAAACCACGACTACTAAAATCAGGCGGATGATATTCTGCATCGTTGCGGCCTCCTGCTGCCACTGCCCCGAATATTATGCACCGCAGCGGTCAGACGGTCCCGGCACCATGGCCAGTTAAGTGCTGGTGCGGGTATGGATGGAAATATCAGAAGGCGAGAAAATCACCTTGCTGTACGGCGGGACACTGGCAGTCAGCCAGACATTGCCGCCGATGGTGCTGTGGTGACCAATAGTGATGTCGCCCAGAATGGTCGCACCGGCATAAATGGTTACCGAATCCTCAATATTGGGATGACGCTTGTGACCCTTGATCAATTTGCCGCAGCCGTCTTTGGGAAAACTCAACGCCCCCAGGGTCACACCCTGATAAATTTTGACATTGTCACCTATCACCGCCGTCTCACCAACCACCACACCAGTGCCGTGATCAATGAAAAAACTCTTGCCAATGCTGGCGCCGGGATTGATGTCAATGCCGGTCACCGTATGCGCATACTCACTCATGATGCGGGGAATCAATGGTATGCCCGCAACATATAATTCATGCGCGACTCGGTTGATGCAGATGGCCTTGAAACCGGGATACGCCAGGATGATTTCATCCAGAGACTGGGTGGCCGGGTCGCCCTCCAGAGCGGCAGATGCGTCCAGCAGTAGCAGGGTGCGGAGGCGGGGCAGGTCCTGCAACAGCTTCAGACTGGCCGCGACCGCAATCTGCCGGCAATTCTTCTGTTCGCAGTCGTCTCTGCACTCCCCTCGCAGACAACGGTATGAGCAGGCCCGCTCAATCTGTTCGGCCAGACCACGCTGGATATCACAGAGCATTTCACATACGGTAAAATACTGCCCGGACTGAGTGAACGAGTGCCGCCCGGAATACCCCGGGAAAAGCAGCTCCAGGATTTTTTCCAGCAGTGCTATCACGCTCTCGCGCTGGGGCATGCCATGCCGGCCGTTCAGGCATACGGCCTGCCCGGACGCATTCTGGTAGGACTGGCACAATTCCTCGGCCAGGTCATGCAGGATGTTCTCATCTTCAGGAGGAGGAGTATTAGTGGTGGGTTCCATGATGTTTCCGCTTGAGTTCAGATTC
This sequence comes from Oligosphaeraceae bacterium, assembly GCA_012515455.1. Taxonomy (GTDB): domain Bacteria; phylum Verrucomicrobiota; class Lentisphaeria; order Oligosphaerales; family Oligosphaeraceae; genus JAAZIZ01. The sequence continues at coordinate 473 of JAAYYJ010000402.1, read as the reverse complement.
CGGGTCCGGTACTGGACATACCATAATCGCAAATAATTATTTGGCAAAGAAAATCTGCCCGGAATGCAGTTTTAACTGCTGCCAATGCCGGGCCCGGAAGGCAAAAAAACTGCCACGGTGACGACGGGAGGAGGTTTTTCGTTATGGGGTATTAACTTGACGCAACCAATTGTTGGGGGTCCTCCCTAAATGTAGGGGCTGAATTATTGAAATGAGTCAGTCTTCTGTAGCGCCTCTACGAGGCGCACTGATTTGGGGGCATCTCACCCCAGGCTGAAAGCCTGGGGTTAAGTATGGTTAAGCGCCTGCGGCGCAAATTCTTACATTTTCTTGTTCGATTAATGCGTCCCATGCGTCCCATGCGTCCCATGCGTCCCATGCGTCCCATGCGTCCCATGCGTCCCATGCGTCCCATGCGTCCCATGCGTCCCATGCAATTCCCCGGTTTGACTGGGTATATGTCCATGCAGATG
>JAAYYJ010000558.1 GCA_012515455.1 Oligosphaeraceae bacterium | reverse complement strand
CGGATCGAGATGGGTGCGGCATGATCTGAAAGGTCGCCAAAACGCCTATTGCATGTGCCACGCCTGTGCGAAGTTCAGACCTCAGGAAGAGGGGAAGGGTTGTGCGATCATTGCGGAGGTCTTGGCTGCGGCTGCCCGCCTGAATGTGGTGCTTCCGGTTTGGGAGTGTCCGGCTTTTTATCCGCGGGCCTGACCCAAACACAGACGCCGGGGCTGCCGTATTGAGGATGGCGCGCAGATTCATGATTTTGATCCAATGTTTGACACAACAGTCGCCCTGGCGAATAGTCGTTTTTGTTCCAAATCATTTTCCGGTAGCGGAATACGTGAGTGTTCCGGGGCAGGGTGGGTCTGAGGTGACGCGTGGGAATGAAACCAAGACGGAACGCTTACGCGTCCCGCTACGTGAAGAGAATGGCTCCCGTTGTATCATTCCCCCTCATTCTCCCCGTAGCGGAAAGTGTGAACTTTCCGACATTCGAGTTGCAATGAGTCATGCCTATTGAACGACTGGTAGATTTGAGGATGAAGAGGTTCTCGCGCCAATGCCGCGGAGGCGCTTTGGGAAGAGCGGCTCGGTGGGGACGGTTCGCCCTACCTGGGGCGGGAGTTTTCCGTCGTGTGGGCAACAAAAGAAGAAGGGCGCGAGCAAGGATGCTCCCGCTACTATTGGGCTTTGATGTGGAAGGGGCTGGGCTTGGCTAGGGCCGTATTGATCATGATCAAGATGGTTAGATGAGATAATGCTTGAGCGGGGATGAACTGTAACGGGGAGTTCTCTCAACGTCCCAAAATTGACCCGCTGCCCAGCTCTGAATGGCGTGGGTTGTTGGGCTGATGGCTCGGGAGATCCGTATCGGATTTGCAGGCGTTTGCCCCCAATGGGATTCATTGCGTGAATTACCGCAGTCGGATCAGCTGCAATCCGAAAACCATTGCTCCCTCCCATCGCACATGTAAGAACTCAACAAGTTACAATGCGTGGACTGATCCGCTTCCCTTCCTTTTTTCAAAAAACATGAATAATTGGACCGACCCCTTTTTGAGGCTTTTGGCTGTTGTTGTTTCGTCGAGCGTCATGTTTTCCGCATGTGCCAGGCAGCAAATGAACACTATTCAGTTTGAGTCCCATTATAGTGAAGAACTTGCAGTTAAGAACCTTTATGGAGTCGGATTCGATGGCTATGACAACCCATCCGCACCCAATAATTCTAGACTTTTGGGGTGGGTGAAGGGTGCTTCAACCAGCAATCTAAACCATGCTAAGTTGGTGAACATTGGTAGTCCCAGAGTTGAAGTGATCACAAGAGCGGGACAAAGATATGAGGTTCCTCTGAAATGGGTGGGAGATGTTCCGCCGGAAAAGTTCGATGGGAAGGTGTTCATTCGAATTTACAATCTGGAAGAGGGCTTGATCCATTGGGAAAAGAATAGTCATGGTTGGGACTATAATCCAGATGTAACCGCCGTGGACTAAGCAAAGGACAGCTTAGGAGCAGGCGGATTTATTGGGTCTCCATAGCGGGAAAAGGTAGGCGTTCCGGCTGGATCCGTGGACTGAAAAACCGTAGGCCGGGGCTTCGGCGGTTGCATCTTGTGGGGTTTGGGACTAATTGGCCGGACGATGCACCCGTTTCATACTGTCCTGTTCGATCTTGATGGCACACTTGTCGATGCCTT
>JAAYYJ010000401.1 GCA_012515455.1 Oligosphaeraceae bacterium | reverse complement strand
GCCGGAATTCGTCTTTTTCGGCCGGGGGCAGATTATCGGGATCCAGTCCGGCGGCTTTGAGGTGCCTGGCTGCGATATCCTCGTGTGCACCCAGATCGAAGCATTTATCCGGTGGATCATGCAGGAAGGCCAGTAGTTTTCGTTTCCAGAAGTCCATAAGCAACTCTCCTTTGTTTGGGTTCGGTCATTTGGGCTGAGCCGGTTCATGCCATAAGTTATCGTCCTGTTCCGGTGTTGCTCACCAATGCGGACGTTACCGGACGTTACGAAATCATAATATGATAATTTTATCCATCGGCAGTGCCAGACGATACCGCCCCGGTCCGAAACTTCCGGAGGGGTAATACAAGTGTCGGTATGCAGGCGGCAGCAGGGATTTGATTTTCCGGCGGATATCAGATACGCTTTTGCGGATAGCATCCTCGTCATTGAGCATATTCTTCTGCAGGCGGTGATGGCTGAGAAGACGAATTCTCTGGTGTACTGACTGCATTTTGTCACCCAGCTCCACCGTGCCCTCAATGAGTTGATTCTTTTTGCTGCAGCAGGCGATGGTGTAATAGAGCATGAATTCTTTTGGCGCCAGTGCGAGCTCCTGATCATCGAAACGGCAGCTGCCTTGCTTGTGATCCAACTGCAATACGGGCAAGTGCGCGGCCTGCAGATTGTCATCTGCCAGTGAAACGAGATTGCGGTAGTTGCCGGGCAGTTGTCCGTGGCTGCCGGTATAGAGCTGCCGCAGCCGTGCGACCGGGATTGTGATTAAATTTATCTCTGCCGCCGCGGAGGAGAGCACTGTAGAGTGGTAAAAATGCCGGCTTGGGGTGTTGGGCGGATAAAAGAACAGCGGCTGCAACTGGGGCGAATCGAAGGGCGGATTGACTAAGACATGGCAGAGCTGGTCCTGGGGACGGGCTGTGAGAGAAAAACACAGAGCCATCATGGCACTCATGGTTTTGCGCCCTCCTGCGATGGATACGAATATTCGGTTGACCGGGTTATCGCAAAGACCGCGCAGAATATCCAGGAAGGTATCAGCCATGGCCAGGTTATCTTCCTCAGTGCAAATATCCGCCAGGTCATGGCTGCGGTCGGCCGAGGGCAGCTCGCGAATGTTGTAGGCAGTGTCTCCGAACAGCAGCTCCTGTCTGCCAGCGCCCAAATCCGCCCGTAACTGCTCCCATATACCAGAGTCGAGAAGATGGTCTTGCAGGCATTTTCGGCCGGCAGAGGTGGTGATGACGATAACCTCGTGAATAATATGGGGATTCTTTCCCTGCCAGAGTGCCCAGGCTGCTTCGGTTATTACTGCCGGCGAGATGCCGCAAAGCGCGACCAGGATGTTCTGCGAATGTTCTGTGTGCATGAGACAAATGTGTTAACGTGAAATATTGACAACAGATGATATTTGCATGGTTGAAATGAATGTAGTGGGATTAAGCACCGCCAGCGACCGTGGGACGTACCGCTGCCGTGGTTACATCCTCTCTCCGGCGGTCGCCCCCACATCACCAGCGGGTAGGAGCCCAGGCGATATGCTTCCAGTCGTCTTCATAGAAACCACTGAGGTGCTCGAGAGCGTATTGTTTTTCGGCTGCGGCATGGCCGTCCAGCATGACAAACTGAGCGGTGCCATGATGGCGTTTGCAGACGGTGCTTTTGCGTGCTCTGATATGGCAAAGGGGGAGGTTGGTGCCCTGTTTGCCTTTGTCGCCGATGAGGTATGTGCTGGAGGGGGTGCAGGCGGCACTCATTTTGCGGAAAATAGGCGCAAGGCCGCTGGCGCGGGAGTAAGTGTTGCCAAGGAAGCGGTTCATGCCATAATGGGTGCCTTTCCAGGAATTCCATAGTCCGTCCGTATCGGGGATGACCAGCCTTGTCTCGGACGGGCAGCTCAGCGGTCCGGTGAGGTGCGTGGCGCCGCTGCCGTTGTGGTTCATAACCAGCTGCAGATCCCGCCAGTCGGACTGCCAGAAGGAAATGCCGCGACAGCGGGGCATGTAGTCGTCAAATAAATCGGAATAGAGTGTGCCGGCGATACCGAGGGTCTTGAGGTTGGAGAGGCATTTGACATCTGCGGCCTTTGCGCGTGCTTTCGAGAGTGCCGGCAACAGCATCGAGGCCAGCACAGCAATGATGGCGATGACCACCAATAGTTCGATTAGGGTGAATTTCCGGGCGACAGGAACAGCGTGATCAGTGACATTCATGGCGAGATCCTTTTGCAGAACGGTTGCAAAGATGTCAGCGGCAAATGCTGTCAAAGATTCTGTCAGGCGGGATACTGCACCGGTTCAGCGGCAGAGGCTCCGCAGTATTGTCCCCCGCGCAGTGCCTGGCCGGCTTAAACTAATAGTTTTTTTGCTTTTTGCAAGAGCTGAGGGCGGAATTTTGCCGATGTGAGGGGAAAAAATCCAGGTTGGCAAAGTGAAGCGGGTGCGGTGCAGATTATGCGTGGCTGGGGATTGACAATATCGCGTCTGGCATTATAATAGCAGCAGGTGCTGCTTATTGACTTCTGTGTAATCAATGGAGGGCTCATGCGGGTGAGACTGGCTGGTTTACTGTTCGCCGGGCTGCTGCTGACAACGGCGGCGACAGCAGATATGATTTGTGCTTTTTCGTTTCCCAAGCACGATTTACCGGGACCCTGGCCGGTGACTTTTGGTCTGCCGCTGGAGCAGGGCCGGGCCCGGGACGCAGGCGCGTTATTCCTGCAGGATGCGCTGGGTGCGGCATTGCCGCTGCAGGTCAAGGTCAATGCCCGCTGGCCGGATGGCAGTCTGAAATGGATTCTGCTGGACAGCGTCATCAGCGCCGGGGGAGAATATTCTTTGCATCACCAACCAGAGCGCGGGCAGGTCAGCAGCAGTGCTGCCATTGCCCAGGTCCGGGCCGACGGTCTGCTGCTGCTGGCCACCGGCGGCATCCGTCTGGAGGTACCTGCCAGCGGTGCCCTGTGGCGGTACTGGCAAGGCGATGACGAGGGCCAGGCGGACCTGCGCTTGCTCCTGCAGACGGAACCGCCCGGTCCGACGCAGGAGGAGAACTGGCTGGTGCCGGCGGGGGCAGATAAAGCCACCCGCGAGTACGGCAGCGCCGGCGACGGTGAACGGCAGGTTCTGCTGGAGGAGAATGGCCCGGTGCGGGCTACGGTCAAGATCAGCGGCTGGTTTACGGCTGCGGATGGGAG
>JAAYYJ010000400.1 GCA_012515455.1 Oligosphaeraceae bacterium | reverse complement strand
TTTGTGAAAGAGGATTTCTACCGCATCTTCGTGCCCGGCTCCAAAGTCACCACTTACACCAAGGCCTCCCAAACCGGGAACATCGTCTTGAAATGCCCGATGCTGAAAGACAACCGCTTCGGCTATTCACCCCATAACCACGATGCCTCCTCTTATGCCCTGACCCAAGACTCCCAGAACATCCGCAACGGCAAGCTCCTGCAGATCAAGTTGCCCGCCAGCCGGGTCTTCCTGATGGACCTCTACGACAACTCCTCCTCCCCATACTCGACCAACACCTGGACCTGCGCCACCAGCGTCACCGACCGGCACGACCAAGGCTGTAATTTCCTGTATTTCGATGGCGGTTCCCGCAATCTCAAAAAAGCCCAGGTTGGCATCTCCAACCAATGGGTGACCAGCGGTGACCCCAAGGCCTTGTTCGCGGTGTTCTTTCCGCTCTGACCCAGCCCCAATGGCGGAAATATTTAATTTTTGCCAGAGTTATCCACTATTTACCACGGAATCAGCATGAAAATTTACATCCCTGCCTGGGTCTGCCTGGCCGCAATGTCCCTGACCTGCTGGGCGGCCGAGGGGAAATGGCTGTTCGGAGGACCGCTCCCTGCCGCCGACCAGCCCCGGTTTCTGGATTTCCAATACCTCACGCCTGCCGACGAGATAGCCATCAGCGGCAAATCCCAGCCCTGGAATTACCACCGCCAAGCCGCCGCCACCTATGCGGTCAACGCCACCGGCTCGTTGCCCGCAGACCAGATGCTGGAGCAGGGCATCCACTGCCAGAACAGTGTGATTACCCTGAAAACCGGCAACGGCCCCAAATACCTGCACCTCTGGCTGGGGACCTGGTTCGCTGATGTCGCCCGCAACCTCGCGCGCAGCAACCAGGCCGTCCTCAGTTGCCAGGGGCAGGTGCTCTTGGAGCAGAATCTGACCCCGGCATTCATCTATCGCAACTACTGGCTGAAAGGCGAAGATTATGTCTTCAGCCGCAAGCACGATATCTGGAGCAGAATCGTCGAACCAGTGCTGGATGAAATCAGCTTCCAAGCCACGCCTGTTAACGGCGAAATCAAGCTTGTGTGCCAAAACATCCTGCTGACCGCCCTGGTCATCACTGACAGCGCTGAGGAGATGAACACCCTGCGGGAGAAAATCCGCACCGAACGTCGCCGGGTCTTCCAGGAGCGCTACCCTTGGCAGCAGCCCTCTGACGAGCCGATGCCAACCCTGACACCAGAGCAGCAGCAGCGCCCTTTCCTGCTCTGGCAGACTTATGGCACCGCGCCAATCCACCCCTGGAGCCGGCCCAAAGCCGCAGAACTAACCGACCTGATCCGAGTCTTCGCCGCCCGGGACGAACAGGAGATGTTCCGCTTCGCCATCCTGCCACTGCGGGACCTGCCCAGTCTGCGGGTCGCAGTCGGGGATTTCCAACGCTCGGACGGCGCGACCATCAGCACCGCCCAGAACGCCGACCTCTGGCGGGAACGCTACAAGGAGACCGGATCGGAAGGAACCGCCGGCAAAATTACCGACCTGTCCCGACTTAATCCACTCTCGTATGTCCTGCAAAGCATGACCCCGCAGGACTGCGAGACCGGCACCCCCCGGGTATTCCTGCTGGACCTGCGGGTCCCGGCCGATGCAGCCCCCGGGGATTACTTCGCCCCTCTGACCTTCTTCTCCGGCCAGGAGGTTCTCCAGGAAGCCCGCCTGCAGCTAAAGGTCCTGCCCTTCCAGCTGGAGTATCAGGACAGCGCGGCCTTCAATTTCCAGCTCCTGGGCTATACCCAATGGCCGGACGAGGTGCCGGGCGGAAATATCGACCGACGGCAGAAATATCTGGACTTCATAAATTTTCAGCGCAAGTACCGCTTCAGCGCCAATTATCTGGTATTCTTCGCCAAGACCGGTCACCTGGAAGGGGAACCGGGCAGCCGGGTATTCCGGCAGACCGCGCAGGAAGAGGAAAATTTTCATTTCACTTTCCAGTCCCTGCAAAAATTCGGCAACCTCGACCATCTGATTCTGACCTTCCACTACTTCCACTGGAATATCGGCAGCGGGCTGTATACCGGTTATCCCATGCAGTACTACAAACCCGAAGACAGCCCGGAAAAACGGGCTCTGGCCCGCCGCGATGTAGTCAATGTCATGCGGCAGTACGACCAGCTGGTCCAGCGGCACAACTACCCGCCTCTGCGCTGGTATGTGCATGGCGAACCGGATAACTACGGCTTGCCGGGAGTGCAGTCCGCCGTGGAAATGGCCGAAATCTGCAAAGAAGCAGGAGTCAAGAGCTTCGTCACCATCAATGGCGGTTTCGCCAAAAAACTCTGCCCGCCGGTCTACGACTTCCTGTCGGCAAATTTCGGCGCCGGCATCGACCAGGAGCTGCTCGATGCGGTAAAAAAACACGGCGGCCAGTTCGGAGCCCATAACACCGGTGATACCCGCTTCCAGGCCGGATGGCAGTTCTGGCGGATGCACGG
>JAAYYJ010000399.1 GCA_012515455.1 Oligosphaeraceae bacterium | reverse complement strand
GCACAGTTTGTCTGAATGCCTGCGGAGCCATAGATCCGGCAGAATCACCAGCGGATATTCCAGGCCCTTGCTTTTATGGATAGTCTTGATCAGCACCGCGTCCATCTCGCCAGGCAGGCGCAGCTGCTCGTTTTTCTCATCCTCGGCATCGGAACTTGTTTGCAGGCCAGAACGGCGGTTGCGCAGGAAATTCAGCAGGCTCTCGGGGCCCAAATGCCGCTGCCGGCTCTCATTATAGAGCAATTCCGCCAAATGCTGGAAGTTGGTCAGCATGCGCTCGCCCTGCGCCTTGGCACCCAGCACCTCCGCGACACTGAGTCCCGCGGGCCAGAACTCCGCCCCCCAGCGGGGCTCAAAAAAATCGCTCGCCGGCAGGCTCTGGCTGAAGAAATGCCGGAACATGATCAGGAAATTTCTATTCTCCCAGAGTTCGCGCAGCTGGCCAAAATACTGCTGCAAGGAGGGCAGGGCGTCTTCCAGTCTGGCAATTTGTGCGGTGCTGAAACCAAAGGGCCACTGCAGCAGTACCAGCTTCAGGAAGCGGCTTTCGCCAGGGTCCAGAATAGCTGCCAGCAGATTTTCCAGCTGTTCCGCCTCGGCGCAGGTGAAGATATTGCTTCTGCCATTCCAGATTACCGGTATCCCTGCCGCCTGCAGTGCGGATTCCACCTTGCTGCCGTTATTGCGTGTATCCACCAGCACCGCAATATCACTGAATCTCAGTGGCTGCCCCGTGGCATCCTGGTCTGAACTGTGCAGGCGCACATCGCCGCCGCGCACCAGCCTCTTGATCAGCCTGACTGTGCCTTCTTCCAACGTAATGTTCTCACAGCTGATGTTCAGCAGCAACTCTTCCGGCTGCAGCTCCCGCCCGGATACCTTGAGCGAGCTGCTGCCACCGGTCTTCTTTTCTATGCTCCGCCAGGGTATTTCCAACATCCCGAACGGGCCATGTTCGGACAAATTAATCGGCTGAGCAGAATCGCTGCCGGTGCCGCCCTGCGATTGCACCTGCATCTGGTCATAGAAATTGTTCAGGGCCTCAATATAGGCCGGAGAAGAACGGTAATTGACCGTCAGGGTATGCAACTTATGGCCAGAAATTTTCTTGGCCTGGAGATACGCCTGGATATCGCCCCCGCGGAACGAATAAATCGCCTGCTTGGGGTCGCCAATCATAAAAAAACAATTCTCCTGGCCATCGAGACGCCGCGAACCGAAAATGCGGTTGAAGATCTCGAACTGCACCGGGTCGGTGTCCTGGAATTCATCCAGGAACAGAGCCACGAAGCGCTGCTGGATGGCCCGCAGCAGGCGTTGGCCGGGGTCATTTTGGAGAGAATGGCGCAAGCGCAGCAGCAAATCATTGTAGGTCAGGAAATTATCCACAGATTTCCCTTCCTCGCACTTAATCTTCAGATACTGGTAGATGCAATACAAGAACAAGTCACGGTAGGCATGTCCCAGGCGTGACAATTCCTGCAGTTCCCGCCTATATGCATCATCCTCCGGCAGTTTTACCCCGTCCGCCTCCGCCAGCATCTCATCGAGGCCATAAATCTGCCGCTGTTCCAGCAGCAGCGCGAGACGCTCGCCAGTGAAATCTGTACCCGCGTCGGGGTGGACATCCCTCAGCCGGCGGAGCAGTTCCAGGTAATGGCGGCTGTCGCGCATCCGGGTCAGCTGTGCATCAATCGCACTGGCCGCCTTCTGCAGGGTCCTGGCCAGGCCCGGCAAGCAGTCTGCAGACGCCGGGTCCGGTTCATCTGCCAGGAAGGCTCTGGCATCTGCCGCCAGGTCCATCCTGGTTTCCAGAGCAGAAAGCATGGTGTTGACCTGGACAAAATCTGTTCCCTGGGGCAGTGATAAAAATTTCCAGTACCAGGCGCTGCCCGGATCATGCCGGAAAAGCATTTCGCGGTAAAACTCATGCAGGAGTTCCTGATACATCCGCAACATATCGGTGCGGATTTCCAGGCCATAACGGATGCCGCTCTCAAATGCGTTGATCTGCAACATCCGCTGACAAAAACTGTGAATGGTGTAAATCGGTGCCTCATCAAAAATCTGCAGAGCCCGCTCCACCCGTCCCAGGGCAGTATCCTGACTGCCGGGAATGTCGGCAGACGCAGTGAGCAGACCCTCGCGAAAAAAATTCTCGCTCTGTTCGGAGATGGGTTTCCCGCTCTGGCAGCGCAGTTTCATCTCCTGCAGGATAGCTCTCAGGCGGGTACGCAGTTCTGCTGCAGCATCGACGGTAAAGGTGACCACCAGGATGTTGCGCAGGGAAATTTCTTCTGCCAGCAGGAGCTTGCGCAAGACCAGTATCTGGATGTTATAGGTCTTGCCGGTACCCGCCCCAGCTTCTACCAGATGGCGACCGGTCAGTGCGCAAGTATAGGGATTGAGAATCGTGCCGTCAGAATCCATTGTCACTCGCCCTCAGTGGTGAAAGTCAGCAAATTGCAAGGCTGGAAAAAGCGCTGGCAGTAATTCTCATTGCTGCTCTTCTGCAATTTTTTAAATATCTTCTCCGCCATCAGCGGCGCATAACAATACCAGGCCAGCGGCCCGGTCAGGGCCATCGGGAATTCCTCCCCCCAGAAGGTCCGGACGTATTTATTGTATTTCGAGTCGTAGTCCTCATAATATTTTTTGCTGCTGCTATGGACCGCGGCCGGGAAATCGGCGAATTTCTGCGGTGCGCCAGCGGTAACCGCTGCCAGTGAAGCATACTCGAACAGCGGCAGCGGTCGCCGGGACGCCAGAATGTATACCCGCAACAGCCGCCGGAGGTAATCCCGGGCCTTCTGCTGGGACAGGCCGCCCAGGCAAAAACCGTTTCTGTCGTGGTCATTGCGCAGATAACTGCAGCAGGGCTGGTCCTGCAGTGCGGCCAAATACAAATGCCGGACATAGAAGCGCAACAGCTGCCTCCCTCTGGTCTCCTTCTTGAAGGAACAATGCAGGACGCCGTTGGCGTTGGCCCGGGCCAGAAATTTCCCGCTGATCTCGCAGGTCAGCCATGCCTCTGGCTGGCTGTCCTGCAGGGCTTTGCAATACCTATGCTCGCTGACTCCTTCGGGCCAGACTGTCCCAACCTGATCCAACACCAGCGAACTGGAGAATTTCTGGCGTTTCTGCCATTCCTGTTTGAACTCCCCGTCGCGGAAACTGCCGGTGTGGATCAGCTCGTCGTAGGTGAGCTGACCATATTCCCCCACCGGCAGACGGTTGTCTGCCAGCAGTCGCTGATACTGCAGCTGGTATTCAGCGGCATCTGCTTCAGTGGGAATCTCTTTTTCAGATAATTCCCGCAGCAGAGCACTCTGGTCTAGCCGGCTGAGCTGATACTCCTCCCAATCAGAAAGTTCTGCCTTCGACCAGTCTTTGCCCGGCAGATGCAAGGAACGGACAGCATAAAATTCACTGGCATCGATCAGGCAGTTCTCCAACTCCAGCAAGCTCAATTGCAGAATATCACCCGTAAAACTGCTGGCCGGAAAAACCGGCCAGAGTTCCGCCGGAATCGGCTTGTTTTGCTCGATAGTGGCGGCATCAGGCTGAGAGGTGGCGGCATCAGACTGAGAGGTGGCGGCATCAGGCTGAGAGCGCAATAACAGCCCCCGGGCGACTTTCCAGGAACCATGGTCATAGGAAAAGATTTGCCGCAGCAGCCCGGCTGCCCCAGGAGGCGAGAATAATTGCGCTGAAGAACCAGGAAAAGACTGGGGGGAGAACGCGTGCAGGGGATGGCGGATGATGATTTTAGCACTGATGTCCGCCAGAGACTCCCCCGTGCACAGCTGGATATACTCCAGCATCTCGGCAATCACGGTGGAGGGGCTGTGCTCCTTCTGATCACACTCATCCTGACCATGATAGTACAGCAGCAGATAGTCTTGGGCTGACAGCAGCGTTTCCAGAAACAAAAATCGGTCCTCCCACTGCCGGCGGCGATCCAAGGGACGACCTTCCTGGGCAATAATGCTGAATCCCAGCGGATTCTCCTGGCGCGGGAAGGCATCCTCATCCATCCCCAGCAACGCAATCACCTTGCAAGGGATACTCCGCATGGGCAGCAGAGAACAACAGGTGATCTTCCCGGACAGAAAGCCCGCCGTCTCCTGAGGGGACTGCAGTGCTTCGGATAAAATGCTGCTGACCACGGGCAGGGTGATCCGCTCGCCAGCGTAGCTGCTAGGCAGCAAATTCTGCGTGAACTGCTTAATGGTGTTGGCCATCACTCCGTAATCGAAGGCGCTGTCGGAATTGGCTAGGAAAAAAGTCTCCAGGATGCCGGTGAGCTTTTCCGACCACTCCTGTACTGTCAAACCTTCTCCGGGAATGCTATTCGCCAAGGCAAACAGAGAGTCGACAAATAGCCCGAGTTTTTCCAGCAACTGCCGGTTCTCCTGCCCGTTGGCCTGGGACAGCGGCAGGAGTTCTCCCAGCAGCGGGGGGGAATCCTGATCATCGTCAATGGCCAATCCCAGCAACAGCCGGTCCAGCCCCTGGCGCCAGGAATAATTGGCAAATGCACGGCTATATAGTGATTCACGCTCCGCGGCATCTTTGCCCCAATGCACTCTGGCCTCGGCCAACCAGG
>JAAYYJ010000398.1 GCA_012515455.1 Oligosphaeraceae bacterium | reverse complement strand
TCGCCACCATGTTCTGGATTACCGGGATGATCAACGCTTTCAATTTCATCGACGGCGTGGATGGCCTGGCGGGTGGCATCGCGGTTATCTCCTCGCTCTGTCTGGGCGGGGTGATGCTGCTGCAGGGTGACAGCGGCAGCACCATGCAGATGGTCTGCCTGGCCGCCGCCTGCCTGGGCTTCCTGCGCTACAACCTGCATCCAGCCAGCATCTTCATGGGTGACACCGGCAGTATGTTCATCGGCTATATCCTGGGCTGCATCGGTATCATGACCAGCACCAAGCAGGCCACCATCCCGGCCATCGTGGTGCCCATTTTGGCCTGCGGGGTGCCAATCCTGGATACCACCCTGGCCATCTGGCGGCGCTTCACCTACAAGCTGCTGCATCTGGAAGACCTCAGCGTGGGACTGATGAAACCCGACCGGCTGCATATCCATCACCGGCTGCTGAATTATTTTCAGAACAACCAGCCCAAGACCGTGAGCAGCATTTACCTGCTGGCACTGATGCTGAGCCTGATGGCCATCATCTGTGTCTTTATCCCCCGACAGCTGCCGTGGTTGGCCTTTTTGACCGCGCTGGTCGCCTTCAGTCTGGTCATACACCGCATTGCCGTGATTGAGCTCTGGAATTCCACCCGGCTCTTCTACGGGAAATTTGCTCTGGCCCGCACCGGTATCATCCTGAACCTCTTGCATCCGCTCTGGGATATCGGGATGATCTTGCTGGCATTTTTTCTGGTTGACAAGGTCCACCGTCCACAAATGGTAGTGATGGTGCAGTGGGTTGCGCCGGTATTCGTGGTGCTGCTCTTGTCCAAGACCTACCAGATATTCTGGAATCACGCGGTCGTTGACGATCATTTTCGGATGCTGCGGATACTCTTCTTCGGTTTTCTGCTGTCTTACCTGTACTCCCTGCTGCTGCCTCAATATGGTCTGCCTCCAAAGTCCTTTTTGTTCGCCCTGGCATTGTCCTATCTCGGCATCGAGACCGAGCGCCTGGGGCTAGTGTATTTACGCACCCTGCTGATCCGGTATCACAACTCTTCGCCACTACTGGATGAGAAAACTTGCGCGGTATTGATTTACGGCGTCGGGCAGGCAGCACGCTTTTATCTGAACCGCATGGCAAATTCCGAACAGCGGATGGGTACAGAAAGGGTAATCGGTTTCTTGGACCGCGACCGGGTTTTCAAACATGGCTATTGCTATGGCGTGAAGGTCCTGGGAGATCTGTATGACCTGCCCAATATCTGGCGCGAGCAGCGGTTCCAGAAAATCGTGCTCTGCAAGAATGATCTACCTGCCGTCGAGCAGCAGATTGTCAAGGAGTTCTGCCAGAGCCATGCCGTCAGCCTGGTGTCCTTCCAATACAGCGAGCAGACGATAGATACCACCGCCGACAACCCGTGGTGAAGCAAACCCGTTTGCCCCCAGCCGAGGTTCGTGATCCCCGCGACAACGATCCTACAAACCCAGCAAGCGGGACGCATTGCCGGTGCTGAGCTGCTGCCAGACTGCTTCGCCCAGGGACTTAACGGTGGCAGAACGGGCCGGCGACAGCCGCGCCGGACGGGCATGCTGGTCATGCGCATCGCTGCCCAGCAGCATCTGCGAGGGAGCCTCCGCGATCAGATGCAGGATTTTGCGGCGCTGTCGCCAGCCCCGGAAGGTCCCGCCCGCCAGGGAATCGGCATTGAACTGCAGATACAGCCCCCGTTCCAGCAGCTCGGCCAGGCGTGCGGATTGGTGCAGGAATCCGTCGTAGCGTTCGGGGTGTGCCAGGATCAGGGTTATATCCCGGCGTTGGGCCTGGAAGAGCACATCCGGCAGCAGCCGGAAATCATATTTCCAGGGCAGTTCCAGCAGCAGCAGCCGTACCTTGCGGCGGTTTTGGCAGAAGCATTCCGGATACTTCAGGACGTCATCCAGAATATGGTCCTGCAGATAGCACTCCAGCCCGAGATGGAACTGCAGAGGGCAGCCTTCCTGGCGCCAGGCCTCCAGGAAGGTCTGCAGAGCCTGACTGCGGCGGCTAAGACAGGCGGGGATTTCCCCCCCGGCATGCGGGGTCAGCATAACCGCGGTGGTGCCGTCCTGCCAAGCCTGCCGGGCCAGGGCGAGGGAATCCTCCAGGGTCTGCGCCCCATCGTCGATGCCGGGCAGGATATGGGAATGCATGTCGATCATAAGCAAAGCAGCGCCGGGGCGGTGGTCAGACGGGGAACACTTTCAGGGGCAGGCCGCAGATTTGCGCGAAGGCCCGCAGACGGGGCAGGATATTGCCGTAGGCCAGAATATAGTGCTGCCCCTGCACCTCCTGCAGGAATGGCTCGACGCAGCAAGGGAATTTTATCTCCAGGCTGGGCAGCTGCGGTGCCGGTGACGCCCAGCCGGCCTCTTCCCAGGCTTCCGGCTGTACGGCTTCGCCGAGGGCGGCGTGCAATAACAGCTGTGCGTCCTGGCAGGCCAGGCGTACGATGGTCACCGTCCCAGTGCGGAGTCTGGAGACATTAAGCAGCCCTTCGCCGAAGTCCCCGAAGGCATTCGGCATCACGGTCACCCTGCCCTCTACCACATTGCCGGGGACGTAATCGGGCACGCCCATCAGAGCGGAGTTGCGGCTGAACTCATAGAACTCCAAATATGCGGGGACCTCGCCGGTGAGGGCCTGCAGCAGCACTTGGGTCACCGCGCCATAAGAGTCATTTTCCGGGATGCTGGGCAAGTCGAGCTCCTCGTGCAGCAGAGTGAGTGCTCCGGCGGGGGCGAACTGCAGCAGTTTTTTTATGCCATCGACATCGCAGAAGGAGAAAGCCGCATAGCCGCGCTCTTCTATCTTACGCTTGCAGGCCAGAGCCAGGCGGACCGAATTTTCCAGGGTGCCGGCTTGGGGTTCGCGGAGGAAATCCCAGCGCTGGCGCAGTTCACCGGCCAGGCGGCTGATTTCTGCTTGCGGCAGTGCCTGCATCAGCTGTTGGATTTCCAGCAGATCGAAGTGCTCGAATTCGCAGCCCAGCTGTTTTTTCAGGGTCATGCCATCGTAGAGCGTGCCATAGAGCTTCATATCCCGGTATCCGATCATACCGATAAGTGCCTGGCGCAGGGCGGCCCGGGCGCTGGCCGCGAAGAGGAAATCGGCGGCCTCATCCCAGCGCGGTGCTTCGTCCTTGAAATTCACCAGGTACTGGCAGTTGTATCCCAGGGCCTGCAAGGGTGCGCGCAGGGCGGTAGTCCCGGCCTGGTCGGCGGTGGTGACGAAGCGGCCGTTCTCCCGCCAGCCGCTCAATCCCCAGAGCAGGACCGGCAGATGCTTGAACGGCTCGATGGTCTTAAGGACGGCCCAGCTCGGAATCCATCCGGCCACGCAGAGCACCAGCGCATCGAACTGCCCGGTCAGGAGTTCCTGCCTGGCTCGCTCAGCCTGTTTGCCCTCGGGGTCATCGCTGACCGGCGCGGTGCTGTGGACGATCACCCCGCGCTGACGCAGCGCCTGCAGTGCGTCTGCGCACCGCTGTTCGATAAATTCCCTGGGGGTGTTGATTTCGCCGAAGCCCACGAAAGCGGCTCTGGGCTGCAGTTTTTTCATGCTCTGCACTTCCTGTATTATAGTTAGGGTTGGATTCCCGGCGGTTCCGGACGGTTACAATGGCAGGGTTCACTGCCAGAGTTCTCTGATTCTGTCCCCGGCGGCATCGGCCAGCAGGTATCCGCCATCGGCCCCGACCTTTCCGTTAATGATCAAGCCGCCGTATCCGCCCAGGCGCTCGGCTTCCGGGCTGGGGAGATATCCCCCGCTGCCGCCCGACAGCTGGACCACGAAGGTCTGACGGGCGGGTGAGCGGGCCTTGATAATCTGTCCGAAGTACAGATACAGTTCAAAGGGGCAGTTGACCATCGCGCAATCGCCTAGACGCAGCGCCTGCAGGTCGTAGTCGAAATACGGTTTGTCGTCCTGGCTCTGGTAGCGTTTGACCACCGCCCGGGCGTTCTGGATCAGCACAAAATGGTGCAGTTTGCTGTCATAGGGCCCGGGCCTGCCGGGGATGGCCTCGTTGGCATGGGTCTGGCGGCAGAAATCCTCGAAGGCCGCCCGCTCCGGCATTCGCTGCAGCAGCCGCTCGAGTTCGGTAACGGCCTGCGAGTACTGCTGATATGAGGCCCGGCGCAGGGGCAATTGCAGGCGCCGGCAAGTATGCCGGAAAACCGGCAGGTAATCTATTTTTCCCGCCGTCTGCGGGAAAGCCTCGAGGACTGCCCGGCTCAGGCGCCCGGCGTGCACCTCCACCCCGTCAGCATGCCAGAAATCCGGTTCCGTGCGGTGGTTCCGGACCAAGTCCCGGGGCGACTGGCAGCCCGCGGCGCTAACCTGGCACAGGGTATGGAATTGCGACCCGAACTCACGCTGCAAATTTTCCCTGGCCGCGCCCATGAAATCAGAAGAGATCAGGTAAGTAGCCTCCATCACCTGGGACGGGCAGGCCAGATTCACGATCATCCCGGTCGGGCGGGCCTTTTCCGAGAAGGTGAAAAGCATCTCCACCCCCGAGTCCTCGCCGGCTTCCATGCCGGTGAAATCGCTCCTGGTGGTATCGCCGTACATCTCAGCGCTGGAGCCGGAGTACACCGCCCGGCGGCAATGGCCGATGGCGGCCCGGCCAAAGGCCGGCGCAATGCCGCACGGCGCACGTTCGGACCAGGCCTGCCGGACGGCCGCCAAGATCTGCGTCTTGAGAAATTCCACATACACAGCCGGCGGCAGCGCCTCTGGGTCAAGCGGCAGCCAGTCCCGGAACAGCCCGGTGGGGCGGGTGTAGGGGGCGTTGTGGGTGTGGATGGCATTGAGGAAAATGCTCTCCGGACGGATATCCGGGATGGCTGTGCTGACCATTTTGCGCACGGCCAGTTGCAGTTCTTCGTCGAAGCCGACCACATCCAGAGCCACCAGCACGGCTTGCTCCTGGCCATTGTCCAGAGCCAGTGCCACGGCTTTGAGGCGGGAATGGATGCCCTGAGCCAGGCGCTGGTAGTATTGCCCGGACAGCTCGACTTTGGCGTTTGCCGGGGTGATGTCGGTCTCGCCCCAGCCCAGCAATAATTTTCTGCTGCTCATTAAAATATCCTTGGTTTTCTGCAGGTGAATTGCCATCCGGCCAGGGACCAGGCGGTCAGATGCCGACCCACTGCCGGCTGGAAGCGGAAACTTTGACCTTCTCCAGCAGTTTTTGCAGATAGACGCCGTGGGCCAGGTCCGGTCCAGCCGGCTGGCGGTGATGCACTGCGGAAAGAAAATTATACATGCACTGCTGATGTCCCCGCATCCAGCCGATGGGTGCTTTCGGGGTCGGGAAACCGGCGGGCGGGTCGTATCTCTGTCCGCAGTCAATGGCAGTCCAGCCGCGCAGCCCGCCCAGCGGCGCGCCGCAGGCACTGCCGTCGTAATAATATAGCCGGTGCAGTTCCATCGGCAACAATTTCAGGGCGCCTTTACTGCCGTAGATTTCGAAACTCACCTCGTCTTCGCTGCCGGTGGCGATTTTGGAGGCGTTGATTGACCCGATGGCGCCGTCAGGCAGCCTGACCGTGACCAGCATATTGTCTTCGGCATCAACCGGGAGCAGCTTCTGCGGGTCTTCCAGCGAGGGACGCCGGGGATACGCAATGCGGGTCGTGGCATTCAGTTCGCTGAATTCCCCGAGCAGGAAATGCATCAGGTCCAGGATATGGACCCCCAAGTCGGCGACCACGCCGCCGCCGGCTGCGCCCGAGAGTTTCCACTTCAGGGGCGCGGCGGGGTCCGAACTGCCGGAATGCAAATACGACGCCCGGAATTCCAGAATTTTCCCCAACCGCCCCTCCTCGACAATCTGCTTTGCCCGCAGCGTGACCGGGAAGAAGCGGTTCTGCAAAGTCATCTGTGAGATGCCGTGGTAGTCCGGCAAGGCGGACTGAATTTGCTGCGCCTCCTGCCAGGTCGCGGTCAGAGGCTTATCGCAGTAGATATGCTTCTGGTGGCGCATGGCCGAGAGCAATTCTTCGCAGTGCAGGTGATTCGGTGTGCAGATATCCACGATGTCGATGTCAGGATTTTCAGTGATGGCACGATAATCCGTGACCGCTAATTCGGCCCCGACCTGGGCCGCGCCCAGGCGGGCGGTCTCCTCACGCGAGGTACAGACCGCCCGGATACGGCTGGCGAATTCCTGCTGGGCAAAAAACAAGGGCAGGTTCAAATGTGCGAAAGCATGGACCTTGCCGATAAAACCGAACCCCAGGATGCCGACGTTGTAAACTTTCATGACTGATGCTTATCCTTTTTTGCTTCACGGTCTCTGGCGCTCGGTTTCGGCGATGGCCTCCTCGATAATGTCCATACCCTTCAGGGCGACTTCATTGGGCATAATAATCGGGGGACTCATGCGCAGGATGTGCCCGGCAGGAATCCAGGCCAGGCCCTTGCGGAAGGCTTTTTGATAGACCATCTTCCCGGCCGCATCATAGGGCTCCTTGCTGACTTTGTCCTTGACCAGCTCCACCCCCAGCAGGCAGCCTTTGCAGCGAGTGTCACCGACAATCTCGTACTTCTGCGTCCAGTCGGACATGCGCTGCCGGAAAAGCCGCTCGAGTTCCTGGGCGTGCTCCAGCAGCCCCTCCTCCTCGATCACCTCAAAGCAGGCCAGGGCAGCGGCGCAAGCCATGGGATTGCCGCCGTAGCTGGTCGAGGCGCTGATCTTGTCCACCGCATCGGCATAAGGTGTGCGCACCGCCATGGCGGTGACCGGGAAGCCGTTGCCGAAGCCTTTGCCCAGGGTCACCACATCGGGCAGGACGTCCCAGTGTTCCATACAGAGATAGCGTCCGGTGCGGCCCATGCTGGTGAGCACTTCATCGGCGAACAGCAGGATTCCCCGCTCATCCAGGAATCGCCGCAGTTTGGGGAAGAAGTCATCTGGCGGCATGATGCTGCCGCCCCAGCCCTGGATTGGCTCCAGCACGAAGGCCGCGACCTGTCCGGTGGTTGATTCCCGGATGAAGGTGTCGTAGAATTCCAGATAGCGTTCGGTATCCAGGCTACCGTCACTGCGCGTCCACCAGGGCCGGTAGGTATCGGGACGGGGGACCAGATAGAAGCCGCCGGGGCGGGTCGGGCCGCTGAATTTGCTCATCCGGGCCAGTCCGATAGCGTGCCCGCTCTTACCATGGAAATCCATGAAGCAGCTGATGAATTCGTGTTTGCCGGTCGCGGCCCGGCAGGTACGCAGGCCGGCTTCCACCGCCGTGGTGCCGCTGTCATAGAGCTGGAAGGAACGCAAATCGCCAGGCAGAACCTGGGCCATCTTCTCGAGCAGCCGGACCTTGATCTCAGTGGTGAAATCATGGGCGTTCATCAGCTGCGAGGCGTACTTGGCCACTGCCGCCGAGACCTTGGGATGGCAGTGACCCAACGTGGTCACATAAATGCCGCTGGAAAAATCAATGAACGCATTGCCGTCCACATCCTCCAGCAGACAACCGCTGCCGCGCTCAAAAGCCACCGGAAATAAGCGCACCTGACCGGATAAACCGCGATAGTACTGCGAGGCCCGGTCATGCAATGCCTGACTCTTGGGACCGGGGAGGCTGGCACTGACTAGATGAGGATAACGCTGCAAATCAAGCTGGTAAGCACTGGGGTCATATTTCGCCATGTTGAACACCATTCGCGCCTGTGGTTGTGAAAAATTAACAACGGGACTGCATTTCTGGCAGAATATAGTATAAAGAAGGGTCGAATGCAAGAAAAAATCATTGCGGTGCTAGATTTCTCTGTTGTTTTTTCACAACGCGGTATTATTTTGGCTATATGCCAGTGGTATGGCCGTCGGGCGGACCCCGTTTGGGGCTGGGTTGTCCTCCTGATCCGGCCATTTCACCCGGGCAGGCGGTTGGCTTTTCTCTCCGGGGGTTCCAGTGCGATGAATACTCGTCAGCGTAATATCCTGAATATTTTGCAGCGTGAGCAATTGTCAATCAAGTCTGCTGCGGTTATTTTCGGGGTATCGGAGATGACCATCCGGCGTGATCTGAGTTATTTATCGTCACGCGGTCTGGCGGTTTTGCTCAAGGGCGGGGCGATGGGCAGCACGTTGCGTTACGAGCCCCCGTCCGTCTCCGGCACTTTAAGCGAGTTGAAGTTCAGTCTGGGTGAGGCGCTGTATTCCCGGATCATGCCCTGCGCGTCGCTGTTTATCGGGACTGGTTCGACGGCTCTGGCCTTTGCCAAAGTGCTGTCCGGGAAGCTGCATCCTGCTCTGACCGTAATCACCAATGCCCTGCCGGTAGCCTCAGCGCTGTTTCGCAGCAGCTGCAAGGTCATACTTCTGGGCGGAGAATTGCGCAGCACCTCACTGGATCTGGTTGGCCCCCTGGCGGAATCGAACCTCGGGCAATACCATGTCGACTGGCTGGTCTCCGGCTGTGACGGGGCGTTGAGCAGCCGGGGATTTTTCACCTCCGATTTCAGCCTCTCGCACTTAGAGAAGAAGTCCATCGGGATTGCCAGCCGGGTGGCGATCATTACCGAGAGCCGGAAATTCGGGCAGGCGTCCCTGACCTGCTTTGTCGAGCCCCGGCAGGTCCAGCTGCTGGTCACTGACCCGGCCCTGCCGCCAGCTGAGGCCGCGCCTTTGCGCGCTGCCGGCATCGAGATTGTCTTCTGCAGCACCTGAAACAGGGTTTTGGGGCCAGGGGCGGATGCACTCTGGCTTGGCCTTTGCTTTTGGCGGGGTATATTGTTTCCGGACGGCGAGTGCCGGTTTAGGTTAACATCAGCAAATGAGGACGGCAATGAATTTTCCCAAGCGAGCGCTGTTTTTTGATTTCCACACCATGCCGGCGAATCCTGATGTCGGCAAATGCTTTGCCATGGACACCATTGCTGAGCGTTTTGCCCAGATTGGTGCCGAGTATGTAGTCTTCCCGGCCCGCTGCAATCTTGGTACTGCGTATTACAACACTGAAATCGGCATCCGGCACCCGGCCCTGCAACGCGATCTGCTGACCGAGCTGGCCGCGGCCTGCCACCGGCGCGGCATCGGCATCAGCGCCTATATCAACGCCGGGCTCAGTCACGAAGAGGGACTGCGGCATCGCGAATGGCTGATTCTGCGCCAGAACGGCCAGACCCATGCCGATCCGGCCAGCAGTTTCTTCCGGCAGATGTGCTACAACAGCGGCTATGGTGCGCACCTGGTGGCGATGGCGGCCGAGGCGGTGCAGCACTGCCAGGTCGACGGGCTGTTCCTGGATTGCATCCGCACCGAGCCCTGTCTGGGGATGGAGTGCCTGGAGGCAATGGCCCAGGCCGGGCTGGACTGGCGGGACGAGGAGCAGCTCTACGCCTACAATGCGGACAAATGCCTGGCCCTGGCGCGCCGGGTCGCGGCCGCGGTGCAGGCGGTAAAGCCCGATGCACTGCTGTACTTCAACGGCATCGGCTTTGAAGAGCAGCAGGACATCGGCAACTACCTTGAATTCGAATGCCTGCCCACGGGCGGCTGGGGTTATGAGACCCTGCCGGTGGGGGCCAGGTATTTGCGCACCTTGCAGAAGCCGGTGCTCAATATGACCGG
This sequence comes from Oligosphaeraceae bacterium, assembly GCA_012515455.1. Lineage (GTDB taxonomy): Bacteria > Verrucomicrobiota > Lentisphaeria > Oligosphaerales > Oligosphaeraceae > JAAZIZ01. The sequence goes on along the minus strand of JAAYYJ010000398.1, from coordinate 10,037 downwards.
CCGCTTCCATCGCTCCTGGGGTGATTTTGGCGGTATCCGGACTCAGGCCAGCCTGGAATACGATTGTCTCTACGGCATTGCCAACACCATGCATACCACCATCGGCGACCATTTCCATCCCCGCGGTGACATCAATCAGGCAGTGGCTGAACTGGACGAGAAAGTGTACCGGCAGCTGGCGGCCCTGGACCCCTGGACCGAGCAAGCCGTGGCTCTGACCGATATCGGCCTGGTCATGAGCAAACCTTACGGCAGCAACCAGTACTGCTCGCCGAAACTGCAGGCGCAATTCACCCGCGAATGGCTGGCCCTGCGCTCGGCCACCCGGATGCTCTGCGAAGAGCAGCAGCAGTTCGATGTGGTTTCCATGGCCTGCTCCTGGGAGCAGTACCCGCTCCTGATTCTGCCCGATTTCACCCCCTGGGAGGATAAATTGTGCGCACGCCTGGAGGCGCACCTGGCCCGGGGCGGCAAAATTCTGGCCTCGCATCAATCCGGCCTGGACTGGCAGAGCGGGTCCTTCCCCCTGCCCCAGTGGGGGGTGCGCTATCTCGGCCCCTCGCCTCATAATCCGGCCTTCCTGAAGAATGGGCCGGAGATCTCGGCCGGGCAGCCGGATATGCCGATCACCCTCTATGATGCCGGGGTCCGGGTTGAGGCCGCTCCCGGCACCGCAGTACTGGGCAGCATTATCGCGCCGTACTACAACCGCGGCTGGGACGGCCGGCACGGCTATGTCTATCTGCCTCCAGACCGGGACAGCGGCGAGCCGGCAGTCACTGCCACTGACCAGGTGGCATACATCGCCAATCCGGTTTTCACCACCTACAACAACTGTGCGCCAGTCCCTCTCCGCCAGCTGGTCGCCAACCTCCTGCAGCGCCTGCTGCCCCGGCCGCTGCTGCGCCTCCCCGGCGCGCCGTCCTACTCCCGGGTCACCGTGACCTCACAGCCGGGTCGGCGGATGGTGCACTTTCTGGCTTACCTGCCGGAGCGCCGCCTGGAACAATGCGAGATGATTGAAGAACCGCTGCTGGTCCTCGAGCAAGTCATCCAGCTGCGCGAAGACGAGCGGGCGGTCAAGGATGTCTACCTGGCACCCGGGGGTGAGAAGCTGCCCTTCCGGCATACCGGTGACGGCTACGCCAGCGTGACCGTCCCTCAGATCAAAGGATATGCACTGCTGGTGTTCGCCGAAGAATAGTTAAGGTGCGAAGATTGCTGCTTGATTGTCGCCAAAGAGGCGCCATTGGCGGTTTCCCTCGCAATGACTTGGTTTGCGTCGGCAGCAGAGAGAGCAGCGGCCCCCGGCCGGTTAGGGAGTATGCCCAGCGGAATGCGGGGGCTGGTCTGATCGCAACAGCTCCCGCGGCCGGTGAGGCATGCCCAGCGGAAATGCGCGGGCTGACCCGCTCGCAACAGCTCCCGCGGCTGGCGAGGGAGTATACCCAGCGGAAATGCGCGGGCTGATCTGATCGCAACAGCTCCCGCGGTTGGTGAGGGAGTATACCCAGCGGAAATGCGGGGGCTGATCTGATCGCAACAGCTCCCGCGGCTGGGACTCTTGGTCCTTTACTGGGAAGCAGTTGTCCGGGAACAAGGTATTTGTATGCAATTGCCGACTTGGGCCTTGACAAAATTGACGAAAAGCACTAATTTTTGCCCCGTGCCCTTGATTCTACCGGTGGGCCCACCCCACCGATTGGGGGGACCCCCAACCCTAATTTTGACGCGCGCGCGAGTGTTGACAAAGGCGAACAATGAAAAACAAAGGCGAACAATGGAAGACAATAACAGACATCAACGGGCAGTGCCACCCCTGACTCAAAATGGTTAAGGTGCGAAGATTGGTGCTGGAAAAAGAGCTTTGCCAGAGTGTTTGGGTTGGTCAAGCACCCGGTCAGTACTACCTGCAGAACGCGCGCGTTGCCAGCGCCAGAGCGGTTATGGGTCAATTGCAAGCCTGGACTAATCCGGCAGTATGAAAATGCTCAGCACCAGGTTTCGCCCATTAACGACGACTAAGAAAGCCAGAACGGAAGAAGGTGACTCGCCCTGGGCGGGCGGCGGCATTTTTTTGTCAAGTTTCTCCGCCTGGTCTTGTAATTTTGCGAATGGGCATTATTGTATGCCTCACAACCGTGCCCGTAGCTCAGCTGGATAGAGCGTCTGCCTCCGGAGCAGAAGGTCGTGGGTTCGAATCCCGCCGGGCACGCCAGGTTTATGGGCCGCTGAATTGCTTCAGCGGCTTTTTTATTTAGCCAGCCTAAGCCAGGCCTTGTCATGAGCACCCCTCAAGTTGCAATTCTTACCGCTCTGCCCCAGGACTCACTGATTCTGCATGCAGTGGTGGACCGTCTGCTGGCCAACCAGGTCAACTTCACGGGTTATCGGGAGAACCGCATCCCCACCGAATTCAGCCCCGCCTTGCTGGAGGCCCGGCTGCTGCTGCTGGACAACGGCAGCCTGGACCGCCTGACCGCTGAGCAGCTCGCGGCAGTGGAGCGTTTTGCCCTGGAGAAGCACGTCTGCTTCTATGATCTGATCGGCAATGATCCGAACAACCGCACGGTCATCAACAACCTGGCGGAAATCTCGGTCAACGGGGCTCTGGCCTACAGCGGGGTGCACAGCGACGGCGCGGACATGCCCGCCCAGGACCTGTCCGTCACCCTGGACTTTGTGGCAGAATACTGCCGGGACAACCTGCAGGGCAATCCGCCCTTCAACGAATTCACGCTGCACAACCTGCGCGGACTGGAATGCATTGCCGAATCGCGTTTCGGCAATGGCTCCCAGGAATATCTGGACATTCTGACCGCGCTGTTTTCCCGCCAGAACGAACAGGTGATTCCACCCAATCATGACGTCCTCGGCGGCTGGAGCTACGCCTACCGGCATTACCAGCTCAGCGGCGAACGGCGCTTCGCCGATGCCATGCTGAGACTCCTGGACCGCACCATCGCCGCGCGGCCCCGCACCGCCGGGGGACTGCTGGGCGGCGCCGGTTTCCAGGCCGATCCACTGGGCCGACAGTGTTCGCCCTCCGGAGCGCGGGGCAGCCATCTGGTCCGCGGACCAGGCGTGTATACCGAGCTGCTGCAGTTCCATGGCGGCGTGCTGGCAGCCGCGGCAGCGTACTCCGGCGACGAGAAATACCTCCACGAGGCGATGCGCCTGGTCCGCTATCTGCGGGAGCATCACTGCGACCCGCAGGACCACCTGCCCTGGCATTTCACCCTCCAGGGGCAGAGCCGGGGCAGCAAATGGGGACGCGGCGCGGCCCACATCCTCTGGGGCCTGGACCTGATGCTGCGATTCTTCCCGGAGATGCCCGCCGCCTGCCGCGAAGAAGTGCTGGCCTGGGCCGATTATCTGGGCGAGGGGCTGCTGGCCTGCCAGCGTCCGGACGGCCTCTGGCACAACATCCTCGACCAGAAGGCATCCGCTCCCGAGACCTCCTGCACCATGTGCTTCCTGGCCGTATATTCCCGCCTCCTGAACCAGGGCTGGCTGCCAGTGCCTAAATACCGCAGCATGCTGCGGCGGGCCGGACAGGCACTGCTGCGGATGTGCTACCGCGGCGGTTTTGCCGAGAACTGTTCCGGCACCGGTTTTGCCCTGAACCACGATTACTACATCCGCCGGCCCCACAATTTCCGCCTGAGCGGTCAGCTGGCACTGGCGCTGGTGGAGGCGGACCGCCTGTTTGGAGCCAATCCGCCCTGGTGATTGCCCTGACCACCACGGTTCCGTGCCGCCAGCACAGCTTCCAATCGCCGCGGAATACGGCTCTTGAGGCAAACGAATCGGCAGATAATTGCACTCGGCAATAGCATTTGCTGGACCGTGATATTATATTATTGCTTGATTTTGCAGCTTCGACGGACGGCCGCTCTGCGTCAGCGGGGAGGAAAGTCCGGACACCACAGAGCAGGAAGTCCGGTTGAAAGACCGGATGTCGCGGCCCAGACGCCGCGGCCAGGAAAGCGCAACAGAAAACAAACCGCCCTTCGGGGTAAGGGTGAAAGGGTGGGGTAAGAGCCCACCGCGTCCGGAGGCAACTCCGACGGCAGTGCAAGCCCCTTCCGGTGCAAGACCAAATAGGGAACGACGGTGCTGCTCGCACCATGGCCTAATCAGCCGCAGTTCCGGGTATCGGTCGCATAGATGAATGGTCGTCACCACCGCGTCACTGCGGGGGTACAGAATCCGGCTTACAGTCGAAGCTGCTTTTTATCTTCTGGTCAGTGTCTATACCCCGGCTGGAAGAAAATTTACTGGCGACGGCATCTGGAGAGAAAGAGGGATGGCGGGTGAATCAGAGCCGTCAGGATGCTTTCCTGCCGCCAGCGTTTTCGGGAGGCCCGCGAAATGCGCGAAGAAAAACTGCTCTTAGTCAGTGAAGTCTGCGAACGCATCGCACACGCATCCGATCTGAACAAGACCCTCATGCAGATTGTCAAGCTCATCGGCGAGGCCCTGCATGCGAAGATCGTGCTGATTTGCCTGCAGGAGAATGCTTACACTCCTCTGCGCCTGGTCGCCGACTACGGGTTGTTTGTCTCGGAACGGCAGTCTTTCACGACCCAGAAAACCATCACTGAGGCGGCTTTTCAGCGCCAGAAGACCATCAATATCCCCTTCAGCCCGCCCTACTCCACCCACAGTTCCATCCCGACTTCTCTGCTAACCAGGGTCAACAGCCTGCTGGTGGTGCCCCTGCTGGCCTGCGGCAAAGCCATCGGCACCCTGAGCATCGGCCGGGCCAGCAAGCAGGTTTTCCCCGGCAAGACGGTCATTATCTGTGAAAGCCTCGCCACACCGCTGGCGACCTTCTGCCAGAACATCCTGCTGACCCGGCAGATTAACGCAGTCCAGGCCGGGGCCGCCAACGGTCAGCCCCACTCTGGCGCCGGCGAGGCCTCCGGCAGTGCTGTGCTCATGTTCCGGGGCAAGCCGGTAGTTCCCGGCGTCAGCCGCGGCAGCGCAATGGTCTTGGCCCCGCTGGAATCGCTGGAGATTCTGGACTTGCAGAAAAGCAGCAATCCCCCCCACGAGCGGGAGCTGTTGCGCGAGGCCATCCAGGAGGTAAAAACCTCGCTGAAGAAAATCACGGCTGAGATTGAGAACATCCTGACTGAGGCCGACGCGTCCATTTTCGCCATCTACCAGCAGCTGCTGGAAGATGTCACCCTGCATGAGATGATCAACAAATACCTGCAGGAAGGCTATTCCCTGGACAGTTCCCTGAGCCTGACCTTCAAGGACTTCAGCGACACCTATGAAAAAATTGAGGACGAGTATCTGCGGGAGCGCCTGTTCGACATCAAGGATGTGCTGCTGCGCCTGAAGAACGCTGCGGCCAACATCCGCAATGGTCAGCAGTCTGAGGACCGCCCGGCGGAAGACAAACCGTCCCGTCCGGAACGCAAGATCATCCTGGTAGCGCGGGAGCTTCTTCCCACCCAGCTGATTGCCTCGCCCTTGAAGAATGTCAACGGCATCATCTGCGAAAGCGGCGGGCAGACCTCGCACGCCGCGATTCTGGCCAAGGCCCTGCGCATTCCGATGCTGATCGGCATCAAGGAACTGCCCGACATCGTCAAAGCCGGTGACAAAATCCTGCTGGACTGCCAGGCCGGGCTGTGCTATCTGCATCCCACAAACGAGCTGATCAAACAATACGCGCAGCCGCTGATCCATTCGCGGAAACTTCGCGATTCGGCTCTGTCGGTCGAAGACTGCCCGGTGGATGACTCTCCCCGCACTCAGGACGGCGCGGTAGTGCATTTAAGCGGCAACATCACTTTGTTCAGCGAGCTGCCGACTCTGCACAGCGTGGGCATCCGGGACATCGGTCTGTACCGTACTGAATTCATGTTCATGATCCGCAACAACATGCCGGATGAGGATGAGCAGTTCCGCATCATTTCCCGTCTGGTCGAGGGTGCCAAAGGCAGCCCGGTCACGGTCCGGGCCCTGGACATTGGCGGTGACAAGCCACTGCCTTACGTCGACTGGGGCCAGGAGGCCAACCCCAGCCTGGGCTGGCGCGGGTTGCGCTTCCTGCTCTCCAATCCCGCATTTATGCATACCCACCTGCGGGCCATTTTACGCACTACCGCCCTAGGACCGGTGAATCTGCTCTTCCCCATGGTCGCTGACAAGCAGGACCTGCTGCTGGCCCAGCAGGCGTTGCTGGAGGCCAAGCACAGCCTGCTGAAAGACGGTCTGCCCTTTGCTGACCACTGCCCCGTGGGTATTATGCTGGAGGTCCCTTCGGCGGTTTTCGGCCTGGACAAACTGCTGCCGGAGGTGGATTTTCTGAGCATTGGCACCAACGATCTGGTGCAGTATCTGTTTGCGGTTGATCGTGGCAATGCCCGGGTAAACCGCTGGTTCCGGCAATGCCACCCCATTGTCCTGCGGATACTGCGCCAGTTATGCCGTGAGGTCTCCCGCTTCCCCGGGAAGCGCCTGTCTCTCTGCGGTGAACTGGCCGGGATGGTCCGGGCGCTGCCTTTGCTGCTTGGAGCCGGGTTGCGTGAGCTGAGCATGAATGCCAATTCCATTCCGGCAGTACGCGATTACATCGGCAAATTGAACATTGATGAATGCGAGTCCTTATGGGAGAAGGCCAGCAATTGCGATTCCGACACTGACGTCCAGCGTCTGCTGGATGAGATGATGCACCAGAAGGTGATGAGCCAGTATCCAGCCACTTAGCCAGCCCGGCTGTCACCCCACTGTTTTCCGGTCTCAGACAAGGATGCAAGAATGAGGACATACAAACAAATCAACGACAGGATTGCCTCCGGCAAAGCCGTGGTGCTGACTGCGGAGGAGATCATCGATTATGTGGAGCGCAAGGGCGAAGAGAAGGCCCTGGCGGAGGTCGATGTGGTCACCACGGCCACCTTCGGGCCGATGTGCTCCTCGGGCTGCTTTTTGAATTTCGGCCAGTGCGTACCCAAAATCCGCATCTCCGAGTGCACCATCGACGGCGTGGAGGCCTACGGCGGACTGGCGGCGGTGGATGTCTTTCTGGGCGCGACCCAGCTCAGGGTGAATGCCCCGGCCAACCTGACCTTCCCCGGCGAATTCTCCTTCGGCGGCGCACACGTGATTGAGAAGCTGGTGGCCGGAGAGATGGTAGAGGTCATTGCCACTTCCTACGGCACCCAGGATTATCCCCGGCGGGAGCTGCGCACAGAAGTCTGCATCCATGACTTGAACCAGGCCATTATGGTCAATCCCCGCAACTGCTACCAGAACTACAACGTGGCAGTCAACTGTTCCGAGAAGCGATTGTATACCTATTTGGGGCAGCTGGAGCCCAATATGCAGAATGCCAGCTACAGTTCAGCCGGACAGCTCTCGCCCTTGCTGAACGACCCCTGGTACGAGACCATCGGCATCGGCACGGCAGTCTGGCTGGCGGGCGCCCGCGGCCACGTGCATGCGGAGGGCACCCAGCATTTCCCCACCTGCCAGCGCAACCACAACGGCGTGCCCATGGAGGGTGCCGGGACACTGGGCCTGACCGCAGACATGAAGCAGATGCAACGCAAATATGTGCGCGCCTGCAGTTTTCGCGGCTATGGCGTCTCCCTGGCCCTCGGGGTCGGCATTCCCATACCGATACTCAATCAGCGCATTCTCCGGCAGGTCTGCGTGCGGGACAGTGAGATTCTCGCGCCGATCACCGATTACAGCCTGGATTACCCGATGAAGACCGGCCGAGTGCTCGGGTACGTCAATTACGAGCAGCTCAAATCAGGTCAGATTGAGCTGGACGGTCGCAAGATTGCGACCAGTTCGCTGTCGTCCTACTCCCTGGCTCTGGAGATTGCCGAGCTGCTCAAAGCCGAGATCAGCGAAGGCAAATTCCTGCTCTCTGAGCCCCTGCAGCTGCTGCCCCGGGAGCAATCTTCCAAGCCCTTTCCGATCAGGGAGAAGACGATATGAAATCAGAGAAGATTCTCCTGCGTTTTCCTAAGACTGAGACTGGCAAGCCGATTGTCTACCATCTCATCAAGGACTACAACCTGGTAGTCAATATCTACGTCGCCAAAATCACGCAGGATAAAGAGGGCTACCTGGTAGTCAATCTGACCGGTGAGGAAGCAGACCTGGCCCGGGGCAAAGCGTTCCTGCGCAGTCTGCAGGTGCAAGTGGAATCGGTCGAGAACGGCATCCTGCGCGACAACAGCCGCTGCACTCACTGCGGCAACTGCGTCAGTCACTGCCCCACCAACGCTCTGCATATCGCCGACCGCAAGACCATGCGGGTGGAGCTGGATCAGTCGCTCTGCATCGCCTGCTCGCTGTGCACTACCAACTGCCCCTTCGGAGCCTGCACCTCGGTGTTCTAATCCACTGGCGGAAACGCCGCTCGCCATGCGTCAATACCAGTCGTTTTCTTACCGCAACAGCAATTTCCGCCTCTGCTCCGCCCGCCTGGACCTGATGACCGCCGAAATTGTCCGGCAGCGGGAGTTGCTGGAGCAGTACATCCTGCTGCAGCCGCAGTTCCGGACTGCCCTGGCGCCCATCGGGCTGCTGCCTGGCGCTCCACCGATTGCGGAGCGCATGGCGGCGGCAGCGGTGCAGACCGGGGTTGGTCCTCTGGCGGCGGTAGCCGGTGCGATTGCCCAGGCCGCCGCCGAGGCCGCGCTGTCCGGCGGGGCTGCCGAGGCCATTGTGGAGAATGGCGGCGACCTTTACCTGGCCTCGCCGCAGCCGTTGCGGGTAGGTATCTACGCCGGGCCGGGCAGCGCCTTCAACTGCCTGGCCTTCGAGTTCACGCCCGAACAGCTGCCGCTGTCGCTCTGCTCCTCGTCCAGCCTGCTGGGGCATTCGCTCAGTTTCGGGCGTTGTCAGCTGGCAAGCGTGCTGGCCAAGGATGCCTCTCTGGCGGATGCCGCCGCCACACTGGCCGGGAATTTGGTGCGCTGTGCCGCTGATATCGACCCGGCCCTGGCGCAACTGCTACGCATCCCCGGAGTCCAGGGCGCGGTAATTATCTGCGAAGAAAAGATCGGCCTGGGCGGGGATTTGCCCCGGCTCTGCCGCCAGGACAGCCGGGCCAGCATTGACCTCGTCACCCGGGACAAATTCAGCAATTTCCCTTCCCGGAGCAGCAACCCTGCCGGCGTTATGCCGCAGCACAATTGAGCTTTTTGCCGCCAGCATCATGTATCACAGCCTCACATATCGGGTTCCCTATGCAGACACTGACCAGATGGGCGTGGTCTATCACGCCAACTATCTGGTATACTTTGAACGCAGCCGGACCGAAATGCTGCGCACCGCCGGCTTGACCTATCGCGAGCTGGAGCAAGGGGGGCTGTTTTTGGCCGTCACCCGGGCGGTCTGCAACTACCGCCGCAGCGCCGGCTACGACGACCTGCTGGAAATCCGCTCCCGGGTCAGTGAAATCCGCCGGGCCAGCCTGAGTATCAGCAGCGAGGTCTATCGTGATGCTGAACTGCTGGTCGACGGCTGCATCACCCTGGCCGCTATCGACCGGCAGCACAAGCCGTTACGCCTGCCGGAATTTTTTCTGACCGCGATTCGGCCCGGGCTGGATTCTGCCCTGGTCCGCTCCTCAACTTAACCCCTCTAGCTTCTGCCCAGGAGTCTTCCGCCATGACTGCACCAGCTCAAATCCGCATCGAGGCCGGTCCGCACCCGCGCAAGGACTGCCCGCTCTGCTGTCCCGCCCCTGCGGGCCTGGATCAGCAGCGCCATTATGCCCTGCAGGACAGCCGCGGCCACCGCCTGCCGGTGCAGATTCTCGCACCGGGCACTGCAGCAGCGAAGCTGTTCTTTGTCCTGCCGGTTCTGCCGGCCCGGCAGAGCCGCACATACAGCCTGGTGCCGAGCAGCCGTCCCCGGCGGATACTGGAGCTTCGCGAGCACCAGGACACCCTTGAAGTCCTGAGCCACGGCAAATTGTTCACCACGCTGCACACCGGCAGGAAATGGGTGCGGCCCTTCCTCTATCCGCTGAACGGCCCGACCGGCAGCAG
>JAAYYJ010000397.1 GCA_012515455.1 Oligosphaeraceae bacterium | reverse complement strand
CTTCCCGATCCTCGATGACCATGACCGCCTGGTAGGACTGCTCACCGGCCGCGATGTCAAATTCCTGACCTCGCTGGATATTCCGGTCTCTCAAGCCATGTCCACCAATCTGGTGGTCGGCACTCCGGAGACCAGCATGCAGGAAGCGCTGGATATCATGCAGCGGAACCGGGTCGGAAAACTGCCGCTGGTGGACAAGCAGGGCAAATTGTGCGGGTTGTACAGCTTCCAGGACGTGCGCTCTCTGACCAAGAACATCAACCCCAATTTCAACCGCGACCCGCAGCACCGCCTGCGCGTGGCCGCCGCAGTTGGGCCGTATGATTACGAACGCATCGAGGCACTGGTGGCGGTCGGCGTGGATGCATTGATCCTCGATACCGCCCACGGCCATTCCAAAGGCGTACTGGAGACGCTGCGGGAAATCAAGCGCCGGCATCCTGAAGTCGAGGTGGTGGCCGGAAATATCTGCACGGAAGAGGGCGCCAAAGCGCTGCTCATGGCCGGCGCGGACGCCATCAAGGTCGGTATCGGCCCCGGCTCCATTTGCACTACCCGGGTGGTAGCCGGAGTGGGCATCCCCCAGCTGACCGCAGTATACAACGCCTGGAAAGCAGTGAAGGACAGCATCCCCATCATCGCGGATGGCGGCATCGCGCATTCCGGCGATGTGGCCAAGGCGATTGCGGTGGGGGCCAGCTGTGTGATGATGGGCTCGGCCCTGGCCGTGACCGAAGAATGCCCCGGGGAGCGCATCCTGCATCAGGGCCGCACCTATGTGATTTACCGCGGCATGGGCAGCATCGATGCGATGCGCCATGGCAAGGGCAGCCGCGAACGCTATGGTGTCTCCGCCGATACTGCCGAGGAAAATCTGGTCCCCCAGGGTATCGAGGGGATGATCCCATACCGCGGGCTGGTTGCCGATGTGCTCAAGCAATACATCGGCGGGTTGCGCTTCTCGCTCGGGTACTGCGGGGCGCGCAATATCGCCCAGTTGCAGGAGAACGCCCACTTCGTCCGCATCAGCTCGTCAGGATTGCAGGAAGCGCATCCGCACGATGTCATCGTCCAGAAGGACGCTCCGAATTACCGGGCGACTTGAGGCCTGGCTATTGCTCCCGCTGTGAACAGCCGCAGGATTGGCGCAGCCGCGCTGGTGCTGCGGCGGTTGTGTTATCTGCCGGGGACTATCATGCGCCGGCTTGGGCGAATCTCGGGCAGGCCTCGCGGAAGGCGCAGCTCTCGCAGCTGTTGAGGTTCTCGGTCAGGGGAAAATCTTCTTCTTCGGCCAAGTTCTGGGCCGGGTCTTTGAGCTTCCGGCGCATAGCCTGGATACTGAGCAAGATCTGGTCTTTGACGGAAATCAGCAGCCCGGCATCGACCGGGTAATCACTCCTGCGCCCGCCGTCATTGAGAAAAACGCCATGCAGAGCCAGCTGCTCGACGGCGCATCTCCATTTATCCATGGCATAGAGGGCATAGCAGGCCAGTTGCTGGCGCAAGGTGACTGGATTTTCCCCGCCGGTCTTCCAGTCCACGATATGCAGTATTCCCTCGCTGTCGGTGTAGGCGAAGTCCACGGCACACCAGACCTTGTACTCCTCTACCTGAAAACTGTCCAGGATATCAATCGGCTTCCATTGTACGAACGGAACCGTGAGGATCGCTTTCAGGGTCCCGGAGTTCACAAACGCCTCAAGGCAGTCATAGACTCTGGTCTTGATCCGGTCGGTGGCCTCCCGGGGCAGGGTTTTGCCGTTGCCGTAATAGAGCTCATGCAGGTTGGTCTTCTTGGGGGCGGCGCGCCAGGCCTGACTGACCGAATCCGTCCAGCCTTGGCGCAACAGCAGCCGGGCCTGGTCCTGCAGGTCCGCAGACGAGGGCAGGACGCGGGTCATCGAGTACTGCTCCAGCGCCTGTTTAATCAAATCGTGGACGATGCTGCCGGACCACATCACCATCGGCTTCATATTCTTCAGAATGTACAACTGCCGGGTGCGCTCGGGGGCGGCGCTGTCCCAGCCGCCCCAGGAGCCATAGTAGTTGAAATAGTAGGCCCGCTGGCAATTCTGGAAGGCCTGGGCCCGGGAGACCGACCAGGTAAAGTCGTTGCTGAGTTGTTTTGCCATCTTGGGAGGTCTCAAAGACAAATTTCAGGGCCGCGATTTCGGTGCCGGAACGGCAGCGAGCTCTATGCTGGTCGCCGGGCAGGTGTGCTATAACTATCGTCCGCAGGATGCACCAACCCGGGACCGGGCAATGCCCCCGCCCGGCCTGGTGCAGGCGGGGCGGGGGGGGAGGCAATCAGCGTTTGACGCGGGCATTCCCTTTCCAGATGCTCCAGACCTGCTCTTCATCAGCCGGCTGGGCATAATCGGTCAGGTGGGTGGTGGCCAAGGCGCCGGTGGCCCAGCCGAACTGGACCCACTTCTCCGGCTCCCAACCGCGCAGGATCGAGTACAGGTAGCCGCCCACAAAACCGTCGCCGCCGCCGATGCGGTCCAGCACCCCGATTTCGCGCGGCTCGACCAGCTGCCACTGGCCCTCGACATTGGAGATCGCGCCCCAGAGATGGCTGTTGGCGCTGACTACTTGGCGCAGGGTGGTGGCGAAGGCGGTGGCGTTGGGGTAGGCGGCTTTCACGCGCTCGACCATCTCCTTGAAGTTGTCGATCTTGTCGCCGATGCTCTTGCCGCCGGCCTCGGGGCCCTTGATCTTCAGGCAGAGCTGGAAATCCTCCTCATTGCCAATCAGAACATCGGAGAGGCTGGCGATCTCGGCAAAAATCTCCCCGAGTTCCTTCTCCCGGCCTTCCCAGAACGAGGCCCGGTAATTCAAATCGAAGGAGATCTTGCTGCCGTATTTTTTGGCCGCACGGGCGAGCTCGAGGCAGAATTTGCTGGTCTGCGGGGACAGGGCGCCAATCAGCCCGGAGAGATGGACGATCTGCACCCCCTCACGGGCGAAAATCCGCTCCAGGTCGAAGTACTTGATATCCAGGAGGCGTCCGACTTCTCCTGCGCGGTCGTTCTGCACCCGCGGGCCGCGGCTGCCGTAGCCGCTGTCAGCCAGATTGAACTGATGCCGGTAGCCCCACGGGCCGCCCTGCTCAATTTCCGGACCCTCGTAGGTGAAATGACGGCTGGCCAGATTGTCCTTGATCATCCGGGCAATGGGACTGTCTTTGACAAAGGCGGTCAGGACTTTGACCGGCAG
>JAAYYJ010000396.1 GCA_012515455.1 Oligosphaeraceae bacterium | reverse complement strand
CTGCTGGTGCTGGCACTGTTTCTGGGAAACTGGCGCAGCGCCCTGATCGTGGCACTGTCACTGCCCATTTGCGCACTGCTGGCCATCATCGGCATGCAATGGCAGGGAATTTCAGCCAATTTAATGTCACTGGGTGGCCTGGCCATTGCCATCGGCATGCTCGGCGATGGCTCTATCGTCATCGTCGAAAATATCTACCGGTACCTGGGTGACCCCAACCGGCAAAAAGAAAAAAAGACCAACCTTATTTTGGCGGCTGCCGAGGACGTCGCCCGACCAGTCGCTTTCTCGATTGCCATCATCATCCTGGTTTTTCTGCCGCTGCTGACCCTGGAAGGTTATGAGAGAAAGATGTTTGCCCCGATGGCCTGGACAATGGCGGCGGCTTTGGCTGGATCTTTGCTGACCGCCCTGCTGCTCGTGCCGGCTCTGGCAATGCTCCTGCTGCGCTCCGGCAAACAACGGGTCAATCTTCTGCTGGTATTGTGCACCAACCTCTACCGCCCCCTGTTGAAACGAGCCTGCCGCTGGAAAGTCCCGGTCATGCTTTCCGGGCTGTTGCTGCTGGCCGCTTCCCTGTTTGCATTAAAGCATGTTGGAAGGGAATTCATTCCTACGCTGGAGGAACACTCCATTCTGATCGGAGTCACCATGGCCCCGTCCATCTCCCTCGAAGAAGCCGTCAAAACGGTACTGCGTCTGGAAGAACTCGCCCTCTCTTTTTCAGAGGTGCGCGAAACGGTTTCACGCATCGGGCGCCCTGAGGCGGGCAGTCATCCGCACCCGGTGAATACCGGAGAAATTCAACTCGAACTGCTTTCCCTCAAGCAATGGAGCCGCTTCCGCAACAAAACTGAACTGGTTGACGCCTTGCGGCAAACCCTGGCACAGGTGCCCGGAGTCCAATTCGACTTCACACAGCCCATTCAAAATGCCTTTGATGAACTACTCTCTGGAGGTAAAACACAACTCTCTATCAAAATTTTCGGGGAAGATTTAGAGGTGTTGCGGGACAAGGCCTCTGAAATCAAGGAAAGTATTGTTGACATTCCGGGGCTGGTCGACCTCAGTATCGAACAAAGTTTCGGGCAGCCTCAGGTGCAAGTGATTGCTGACCGTACGGCTTGCGCCCGCTTCGGCATAGCGGTCAGTCAGCTGATGGAACTGGTTGAACTCGCCGTCGGTGGTGAAGTCATTGATTCTCTCTATCTGAATACCCGTAAATATGGAATCCGCTTGCGTTATCAGGAAAACAGCCGGAACGATCCGGAGGCATTGGGCAAGCTGTTGCTGAACGGATCCGAAGGTCAACTCATTCGACTCTCTGAAGTTGCTGAAATCCGGCAATTGACCGGCCCGATCCAAATCAGCCGGGAAAATAACCAGCGACGCTGGATCGTGCAGGCCAATGTCAAAGGGCGAGATATCGGCAGCGTGGTAGCAGATATACAGGCCAGGGTGGGGGAAAAAATTACTCTGCCGCCCGGATATCTGATCGAGTATGGCGGACAATTTGAAAATCAGCAGCGCGCTATGCGCCGCCTATTCCTGATTATTCCCCTGGTGATCGCCGGCGTCTTCACGATGCTCTGGCTGACTTTTTCGTCTTTCCGACAAGCCTGCATTATCATCATTAACATCCCTCTCTCGCTGGTTGGCGGAGTAGCGGGGCTGCTGATTATGCAGCAGTTTCTTTCAGTCCCCGCAGCAGTCGGATTTATCGCCTTGTTCGGCATTGCTGTCCAGAATGGCATGGTTATGGTGAGTACCTTTAATTCCCTTAGCAAACAAGGTTATTCCCTTTCGGAAGCAGTTCAGGAAGGCGCATTGCTGCGCTTGCGTCCGGTGCTGATGACCGCACTGACCACCATCCTGGGGCTGCTGCCGCTGCTTCTCTCCAATGGGCCTGGCTCGGAAGTGCAGCGCCCGCTGGCAGCCGTAGTGATCTTCGGACTGTCAACCTCAACCCTGCTGACCCTGTTTATCCTGCCGGCTGTCTTTCTGAGCATCGAACCCAAACCTGGGGTAAACGGGCACTCGCAACCCATGTAAGTTGTTAGCAATAAAGAAGCATGTCCATCCGATCCATAAAAAACGTGTCCCTTTGTGTCCACGTCTATTAAAAAAGCGTTTCAAAAAACAAAAGGATTTTGCTAGAGCGGGTTCTTGCGTCAAAGCCACATCCCATAAAAAAATTTCGTGTCCTTTCGTGTCTTTTCGTTGTTAAAAAAGCTTGTTAGATGTCCTCTAGTTAAGCAGCATTTCGATTTGTTTGATTTTGCATAAATCGCGGAGCAGGTTGAGGTTATCGCCATAGCTG
>JAAYYJ010000395.1 GCA_012515455.1 Oligosphaeraceae bacterium | reverse complement strand
AGAATGCCAGGCTGGTTGTTGTGGCCCAGGAGCAATTCCCTAGCCCGGGTGGTCAGCTCGGCGACGGTCCGGATTTTCCCGGTCATGTCGCTATTAGGCTGCGGCGCGCTGTTCAGATTGGCAGCGATCATCTGCTCGACTGAACGGCCCAGCAGGAACCCCAACCCGAAATTGTTGTCCAGGTTCACCGCCTTTTCGGTCAGACGGGCGTAATCCTCTAAGGCCAGCGGCATGATTGAACGGTAAGTTTTGCGCAGTTCCGCCTCAATCATCCCGGACAGATTCTGGTCGGGATTGCGTTCATTCTTGAAGAAAGCATAGACCGCGAATTCTTTTTCCGCCTTCTCCGCCAGACTCCGCTGACATCTCTGCATTTTACTGGATGCAGTCAGATATTCCTTGCGACTGGCCAGAAGGTTAGCCTCTCCAGTCCAGATGGTGGTGCGCAATCCGGCAGCGTTGCTGGCGATATTGCTGAGACGACCGGCAGCTTCAAGCATGGCGGCCTGAAAACGGCTGTCCTGGCGCCAAATGCGGCAGGTCTCAGCGAAGAATTTTTCCTGCGCCAGCAATTTATTATCGGCCAAAACAAATTCTTCCTGGCTGGAAAGGACTGCGACGTTACTGGAAATCTGGCGCAGACTCTCCTCCAGATTGCGCAATTGCAGGTCGAGCAGCTGGGCTGGCAATTTTTTGCGGAACTGCTCGAATTCGGCCAAAGTTTTCACATCACCAATGACGGCCAGGCTGCTGTTGGCGGTGAATTCCTGACTGGCTTTGTCAAGCAGGTCCAGGGCTCTCAGGCCATTGCTGGCGGCAACCAGCGCCTTGGCCTCTGACAACGAGTCCAGAAGATGTCGCTTCAAGGTCAGGACATCCTGAATTTTGTCGAGCGTCGTCAGCAGTTCCGGCCGATTCAGGGGGGCGGTTTCGGCCATGACAACGGAATTGACAATGAACCAGGAGCGGAAAGCAGTCAACTGCTCGGCGAGGTCTTTTTTCTGCAGTGCACCCAGGTCGCCCAAGTCGGAGAGTTCGAGTTTTCTGCTGCTCAGCAGATCGCGCACTGCCGCGAGCAGACTGGCATTCTCCTGCCAGTCCAAGCGGTCAGCAAAATACGTGGAGTCGAATTTCAGCCCTCCCTGGGCGTCGAGACGGGCGAAGGGCGTTGCCCGCTGGACAATCTTCTCCGCCAGGCGGAGATTAACCGCCCGGGCGCATTCTTCCTGTACTCTTAAGATGGTCTGGTGCAGCTCAGACGGGAGGTCCGGTCTAAGATCAAGGTACCAGGCCAGAAGCGAGTATTGCAATTCCGGCGGCAGCGGTTCCGAGGCAGGATACTGGTAGGAGCCGTTAATTTTGCTGAAATTATAGGGCAGTTCGATGTTTCGGCAGCCGGCGAGCAAAAACAGCAGCAGCACCAGCAAGGCGCTCAGTGCATAGCGGATATAGGAAAAAAAGTCAAGCATCGCGTGCATCCTTGAGGTCACTGCTGCGCTGACAGGACGGCAGGGTTGCAGCCTCAGTTGATTTTTTTGACGCTGTAAGCATGTTCGCGTTTGGAGACCACTTCGATATTGAAGGTCACACTCTCCTGGGGCTTGCCGGACTGGGTGCCGATGGCCTCCAGCTTGTCCAGCACCTCAGCACCCTGAATCACCTGACCGAAAACAGCATGCCGGCCATCGAGGTGCGGGGTGGGACCGAAGCAGATGAAGAATTGACTGCCGT
>JAAYYJ010000394.1 GCA_012515455.1 Oligosphaeraceae bacterium | reverse complement strand
CGGTTGACGGCCAGGCCAAAAGAGCAGATTGCAGTCCCACTAGGCAGCTGCCGCAATTCCGGGTCACGGGTCAGGTTTCCCAGTAAAAAAACTTTATTGAGACTAGCCATTATGGACATGCTCCTCTATGCGTCAATTGGGACGCAAAAGCGTTATTTATCGCGGGAACCGCGATAAGAGTGATTGTCACGCTCGAACATATCATCCTGGAAGTTGTCATCGCGGAAATCACGCGCCCGGGGTTTGAACACATCGTCATCATGACCGTCGATAAAGTTGAACACCGCCAGGCGCAACACCGTGGTGTTGAGGCGGTACTTATCCTGCAGCAAAGCCACCGATGCCTCCGGCATCTCCACTACATAATCCCAATACAGACCGGCTTTATGCTTGCCGATGGGACGGGAAAAAACGCGTTTCTCAAAAAACTTGGTGCGGGTCACTTCGCCGCCCAGGGTTTTGAGCTGTTCCTCAATGGTCTGGCTGAATGCCTCACCATTGCCCTCGACCTTGCTCGGGTCAAGGATAAAAACTGCTTCATACTTTGCCAATGTCGTGTTCTCCTTTTTGGTTGGCATTGTTTCTGTCTGCCGAAGCCAGGCTAAGACGGGAAAATGCAGACTGCCAGCCCTGCTCTCTCAGGAGATAAGTCAGCTCTGCAGCCAGTGCAAAAGTCGCGCCCAGTACAGCCATCTCGGCAGAAACCCAGTCTGAGAGGACATAATCCACGACCTCGCAGACCCCGGGTTCCGGTCTCCCAATACCCACTCTGAGACGGGGAAAATCATCCGTCCCCAGAGCATCGATGATGGAATCCAGGCCATGGTGTCCGCCGCTGCTGCCTCTTCTGCGCAAGCGCAAGGCCCCCAGCGGCAAATCTAGGCAATCGCAGATGACCAGCAATTCTTGGGGAGAAATACTGAATTGCTCGACCATCTCCAGCACAGCCGAACCGCTGGCGTTCATGAAG
Organism: Oligosphaeraceae bacterium; assembly: GCA_012515455.1. Lineage (GTDB taxonomy): Bacteria > Verrucomicrobiota > Lentisphaeria > Oligosphaerales > Oligosphaeraceae > JAAZIZ01. Next base: position 4,743 of record JAAYYJ010000394.1, on the reverse strand, counting down.
GTCAGCGGCTGCAGCAGGAAAGAAAGCTCTTCCCGCTCCTGCCCCTGTCCTGCTGCTTGCCGCTGGAACAACTGCCCTTGGGCAGGTTGCCAAGGTGCAGCGTTCCAAGCAGTGCGAGCCAGCACTGCTGAGGCAACCTGCCAGCCCACGTTGTGCCGGGTTTCGGCATAACGCGCTCCAGGATTGCCCAAACAGACCAGCAACCGCCCCGGTCGAACCGGGCAAGACACAGTATCGGCTGGAATTTCCATCATCCCGCGGCACGGCCAATTCGGGCCGGACCGCAAAAACAACTACATGCTCACGCTCACGCTTTTTCCTTGCCAGCGTCAGCCGTTTTCTCTGCGGCTGCGGGCTCGTCTGCGGCGGCCTCAGGAGCGGCCTCTTCCACTGTAGTCCGAGGAGCCCGGACATGGCAGACAATCAGTTCCGGATCGGCGACAGCCTTGATACCTTCCGCCAACACCAGGTCTTTGATATGGAAAGCCTGATCCAGGGCCAAAGCGCTGACCTCCACAGTGATAACTTCCGGAACCTGGGCCGGCAGGCATTTGATTTCCAGTTCGTGCATGACCAGTTCAAGCTGTCCGCCCTGCCGCAGGCCGGCCGGCTCACCGACGCATTCCACTGGCACAACCACGGTGACAATCTCATCCGCCTTCACTTCCAGAAAATCGATATGCAGGGCAGCCAAGCTCAGAGGATGCACCTGAATCTCCTTGACGATCGCGGTCTTCTTCTCGCCGCAAGCGCAGTTTAGCTCGACCATCCCGACATGACCCTGCAGCTTGCGCACCGAATCATCTTTGATGCTGAGATGGGTGGTCGCGGAGCCGTGGCTGTAGACAATCGCCGGCACTATGCCAGCTCTGCGCATGCGGCGCGCATTGCTAGTACCAGTCAATTCGCGCTTGTCTACTGAAATGCTAATTACGTTGCTCATGGTTTTTCTTATGTCCTCTTGTGTCACAGAACTATGTGAATGCAAAAATTATCAGTCGAATAGGATAATATAGCGCATATTTTCCAATTTCCCAATCCCGGACTGCAAATTAACGCGTTTTCGCCCTGCCGGCGGCATCAGCCAGCGGTTGTCTCCGGCCGGTTGATCAGATTGTGATACCGACGCTGCGGTTAGGCCCGTCGTAGAGGATGAAGTCATTGAATTCGGGCACATATTTGGCGAACAGCTCACCGGAGAAGGCGTTGTTTTCACAGACCTCCCGCAGGAATTCGGCACTGGGCTTGGGGGTTCTCCGGAAGGTCTTCCGGTCCACCTCGACCAATCCGAAGCGCGGTTTGTAGGATCGCCACTCGTAATTATCGAGCAGTGACCAGTGCAGATAGGCCTCGATTTTCACGGGATAGAGCTGCATTGCCATCTTCATAGCCTCGAACTGCAGCATCATATAGATGATTCTGAAGCGGTCGTCATCGGTGCAGATGCCGTTTTCAGTAATCCAGACCGGCAGGTCGGTCAGCCTGGCCACGCATTGCATAAATGATTCCGGATTGAATTCCCGTTGTCCGAAATCGATATCGCAGAGGCGGTAGCGGGCGAATTCGAGCTTTTCCCCCACGCCGTTGGCTTTTCGGGCATCGATGGGCACCCGGTGGTAGTAGTTGATCATCCAGCGGTCGGAGGCGCCTTTTAACTCCGGCAGGTACTCCATCTCGCGGTATGGGAGCACTATTTCTCCTGTCCTGACCGCATGGAAGAAAAATTCGTTGGTGACCCAGTCGACCAGGCCGGCCATGGCCTGGTCCATGCTGTCGCCGGTCCGCAGCGGGCACTGATGCACGAAGGCATGAGCCGAGGAAACCGGGGCGGTGGAGTACTGCTTCACCAGCCGGTAGCCGAACGCATGGGCTTTCAGCCGGCTTACTTTCAGAGCCAGATTTTCGGGGGCTAGGGACCGATCGAGGTTGAATTCGTTCAGGATGATCCAGGACCCCACCCGGTCTGCAATCTTCGGCACCAGGTACTTGAGATAGTCAAGAAAGAAGTGCAGATTGTTCTCGTTTTTGAATCCGCCCAGGTCCTCGAACCAGGCCGGATGGGTGCCGTGATGCAAAGTGACACAGGCGTGGATGCCCTTGCCGGCCAGGCGGTCCAGGAGGTCCTGATAGCGGGCCAGGGCGGCGGCATCGAAATGGTTCTCGGCAGGCTGAATCCGACTCCATTCAATGGAAAAACGGTAAGCCCGGTGTCCCAGGCGATGCAGCAGCTCGACATCTTCCGGATACAGCTCCCAGCTGTTGCAGGCCTTGCCGGAAGGCTCGTCGTAGTACTCCGGATGCTGCAGCTCCGAGCGGTAATTCTGGGAATTGAAATTGTCCCCTTCTATCTGATGCCCGGCGGTGGCACTGCCCCAGAGAAACCCAGCGGGAAAACGATATTGAGGCATTTTGCGTAGATTCAGCATTTTGGCAATCCTTGTTCTGGCACTCAACCCTCAGCCTTCTGTGCACCTGCGGCAGGGCAGAAGGAAACTCAGCACAGCTCGATCCCGAAGACCCGCCCGGGGCAGCCGCAAGGCCCGGGGACTTCGCACGGCTGCAGGCGCACCCGTCCGTCAGCCAGCAGCGTCTCCAGCATCCTGTAGGCGGCTACGGCGCAATATTCCAGCTTCTGGTGCGGGAACTTCGGTTTGATGACTGCATCGCAGAGCGTCCCCAGCAGCGCCCCGGGATGCTGGCGCAGATATTCTTCGGTGGCGCTGAGCAGCCCGTCCGGGATGCGGGTGTCCAGTTCCAGTTCCGGTGAGAGCGCCTCCCGGTGCAGAAGACCGTCGGCCGTGACCCAGCCCACGGAATTGCCTGGGATTTCCATCCCGGCCCCGGGCAATCCCAGGGCGGTCACTGACAGGTGTACGCCCTGCTCCGAGAAATTGCAGACCAGGTGCTGGTTCAGGTTGATGAATCCCAGCGTCCCGGGCCGGTCCACGAACAGGCAGATCGAGGACGATTCCTCCCGCATTGCCAGCCCGGCGGTGCGCAATGCACGCACCATATCGCCGGTCTTTTCGTAAATCGCCTCCACCTCATTGGTCACAATTTCCGAGACATGCACTTGGGTGCCGTCAGCCAAAAACGGGCGGTTGGCGGAACCATCTCCAGAAGCGCTGCTGAAACTGCGCCCTTCCTGCAGCTGGCGGTTCCCGACCGCGATAAAATCCCCGACATCATCCTGGAAGCGTCCCAGACTGCCCTGTGAGACCAGCGCCACGCGCCGGTGGCAGCCGATGAATGGATGCGCCTTCCGCTGGTCACCGCCGCTGTTGGTGCGGCTGTGAATCATCCCGGCGGTGCCGGGGAAATCCGCCAATGACCACTGCCGGGCCCAGACGCCGCTGTGTCCAGCGCATTTCTGGCTGTGGAAAATACCGTCCTGCAGCGTCACCATCCCGGTATAGAATCCGCCCCAGATGCCTTCAATGGCGACAAATGATTCCCACAGAATGGGCGCCGCAGCGCACTTGCCGGCATAAGCACTCCACACACACATAAATACCTCTGTAGCAGGAATTACATCTGACGCAGACAGTGGATACCGCGCCGGCTCCGGCAGCGGCTCCTGTGCCAGTGGTATAAGATAAGCCGGGAACTGCCGTTCGCAAGCCCGAAAACGCGTTTCTGCCTCGGCCCCGAAGCACCTCCCGGACCGGACGGCGGCCCTGACAATTGCGTCTGGAAAGAAACTTATGCTTCCAGCAGCAGTCTAAACAGGCAAGCACAGCCCGGCTGCGGCTAAGACTCTCTCCCTCACTGTCAGGGGCTAAGAAATATCGCTCCGGGATAATGCTTTTTGCGGGCTCGGGATTATATTAGGTTGTTGCCGAAAGTCCCGACGCACAGTTAGGCAACTTTACGACAAAGGAATACTTTATGGATAAGATGGATAACAATGACAATCCGTTGCGGAATTATACTCTGCGCGCTCAACAAGTGGTGGCCCTGGCCCAGAAAGAGGCCCGCCAGCTGAAACAGCCTTTTGTCGGCTGCGAACACATCCTGCTGGGAATTCTCAAATTGGGTCAGAACAGCGACAAGGACAGCAATAATGCCAAGGACCTGCTGCTGCAGGCCAAGGTAGATTTGAACGCCTTGACTGACGCCATCATCAAGGTCATCAGCAAGGACCCCGCGCCGCAGCCGAAGGGCGAAGGGCCACTGCCCTTCACCAGCCGCTGCCGGCGGGCCTTGAGCATGGCCGGGCAGATTGCCACCAGCCTCGGCAGCACTTACGTCGGCATCGAGCATCTGCTGCTGGCGGTTCTGAAAGATGAGGAAGGCCTGCCCGCCCAGATTCTCAAACAGCAGGAAGTCGATTATCAGACCATCCACAACTTGTATGTCAAGGAACTCGATCCGCGCTTTCTGCCCGAGGATGCCGATCCGCCCGGAGTGGAGAAGAAGCCCGAACCCGCGGAGGAGCTTCTGAACGACAGTCTGGGCGATGAACCGGCCAAGGAAAAGACCCCCGCTCTGAAGGCCTTTGGCCGGGACCTCACTGATCTGGCCGCAGCCGACAAGCTCGACCCGGTGATTGGACGTGCCCATGAGCTCTCCCGGGTCATCCAGACCCTCTGCCGGCGCACCAAGAACAACCCGGTCCTGATTGGTGAAGCCGGAGTGGGAAAAACCGCCATTGTCGAGGGCCTGGCCCAGGCCATCGTCAGCAACAAGGTCCCGGATATGCTGCGGGATAAAAAAGTAATCGCTCTGGACCTCACCCTGCTG
>JAAYYJ010000393.1 GCA_012515455.1 Oligosphaeraceae bacterium | reverse complement strand
CCCCTACCCCGGCACCAGCCGGCAGGGCTGAGCCCGGCCTTATGCCATAAGGCATGACTGCACGGGATTATCCAGTCAGGAGTCCGCCCCGCTGGCGCAAAACCAGAACATCGCCAGTAACCTGCTCTTATTCCCGCAACAGGGATTTGTTCTGGCGCTGGATTTTCGTCCAGAACGCCCTCAACGTCGACGCGTCCAGGAACAGATTTTTTGCCTGACCGCCTCAGCTTCCTCGATAGTGCTGATGCCGCTGATATGGCTGATCCAGGCGCCTTCCGGGGCCAGGAGAGAAAAGAGCTCATCCAGATCGGCGGCGGGCACCGGCTGGATCTGGAAGGCCTTCTTTCGGCTTTGAATGCGCTGATACACCGCTATGGAACGCCGCCAGCCCTCGCGCCCGGCGCCCGGCACCCACTGAATGGCTTGGATGGCGGGAATGTCCAGGAGCCGATCGAGGAAGCGCAGAGCCTGCGGGCCATCAAGATGGTAAATGCTGTGGTCCATGTATCGGCATTCACGGATGATATCGGGTAAGAACAGCTCCTCGAACATATTCTCTGAGACCATACAGGAGAAATCATTGGAGGGGATGTGGTATTTCCCCCTCGCTACAGCCGGCAGCCAGGAGGTCCCGGGCATGCCCGCCGCCTGCAGACGGCGCTGGAAGAAATCATAGCAGCGGAAGAAGTCATCGGTGAGCCGTCCGACCAGCTTTTTGACTGCCTCGGGCCGGTCGATGGTATCCAGCAGCAGCTCCTGCGGTCCCCGCAAGGCCGCGGCGGCGTCGCCGCCGGGGTGAAGGTCGGTGTATCCGACGATAAAGCGCCCTCTGCCGGCCTGGAGGAGCGCCTCGGTGATCTCCACCAGCTTCAGGAAAGGTTCGCTGTGCTGGTCGAAAACCAGCCCGGACAAGGATTCCTCGGAGAGGTCTTTGAGAATCGGCCGGCTCCAGGAGGTACTCTCCGCGAATTCCAGTTCGCAGCCGTAACAGGCCGCAAAGACATCGGGGCCGAGGTTGGGGAACACCACCGGCAGGCTGTCGCCCAGAAAGATGGTGTTTGCCAGCCTGGCTTCAGCCGCCGCCACCACATAGTCGCTGTCCAGCCAGCGCTCACGCGGACAGGCGAAGGACTTGCGGGGGACGGGGACACGCTTTTCAGGAGGCACCGGCAGGCTCAGGGAATAGAGCGGCCGGTCGATGATTCCGGCCTGCCACCAGGCTTCAAAACGCTCAAGCACCGCCGCAAAATCGGGTTTCATTGAGAACATAGGCATTTCTCCTGCAGAGTACGCAGAGATCAAGACAGGCAACAGTTCAGCCGCAGCCATGGTTGTGTACCAGAAGATACTATACTGTATCTGAAGGCATCCGGCAACAGCTGGCGCGGGTCCGGACAACAGCCGTACCGGGACCGACCTTCAGGGGAGATTCGACCGCCGCTGTCTCTGCGCACTTGCATCCTGGCCAATGCGGTTTATATTATACGACAGTTATTCACACAGTTATGAGACGTCAAGCGTTTACACCGCCGGGAATCAGCCGGGTGCTTTTCTCAATCAGCGTTATCATAGCAGAAAACAGCTGAGCAATCAATGACCTTTCAAGAATTACGTCTGCACGACAATTTACTGCCTTTGATTCAGCGGGCCGGTTATACCGAGCCCACGCCCATCCAAGCCCAGACCATCCCTTTGTTGTTAAGCAAGCAGGATGTCCTGGGACTGGCTCCGACCGGCACCGGCAAGACGGCCGCCTTCGTGCTACCCATCCTGCAACTGCTGCAAAAGCCCTCCACCAGCGGCATCCGCTGTCTGGTAATCGCGCCCACCCGCGAGCTGGCGGAGCAGATTCACAATGTTTTTGTCACCTTCTCACCGGCATACGGTTTGCGTTCCGCAGTGGTCTACGGCGGGGTGTCCGCCAATCCGCAAGTCCGCAGCCTGAAGCAGGGCCTGGACATCCTGGTCGCCTGCCCGGGGCGGCTGCTGGACCATCTGCAGCAGAAAAATCTGACCCTGAACAATCTGGAGATTTTGGTTCTGGATGAGGCGGATCATTTGTTCGACATGGGCTTCCTGCCCAATATCCGGGCCATTGTGGCGCAGACTCCCAGGACGCGTCAGACGCTGCTGTTTTCCGCCACCATGCCCATGGAGGTCAAGCATCTGGCTCTGGAGGTCCTGCGTCAGCCGCAGACGGTGGACATCAGCAAGAATCTTCCGGTAAGCACGGTTTCACATGCATTGTATCCGGTACAGCAGCATCTGAAGACCAAGTTGTTGCTGACCCTGCTGAAGGGTCTGCAGAGTGACTCGGTGATTGTGTTTACGCGGACGAAATTCCGGGCCAAGCGGGTCAGCGAGCAGCTGTGCAAGAGCGGTTTCCTGGCCACCCCTCTGCAGGGGAACATGTCCCAGAACCGGCGTCAGGAATCCCTCGATGGCTTCCGGGACGGGACCTTCCAGATTCTGGTGGCTACTGATATTGCGGCCCGGGGCATTGACGTCACCAGCGTTTCACATGTGATAAACTATGACATTCCTGATACCGTCGAGGCCTACACTCATCGGATTGGCAGGACCGGACGGGCCTTGCAGACTGGTGAAGCTTTCACATTCTGCACCAATGACGACCAGGCCGAAATCGCCGCGGTGGAACGTCGCCTGGGCTACCGGATCGAACGCAAGATGCTGCCGGCTTTCGATTACAACGAAAAGATGTCCCAGGAGCACCGGCAGGAGTTCTCCCGCCCACCCCTGGGAGGGCAGCATCGCAGGCGCTCCAGTGCGGCGGACAGTGCGGCCCGTCCTGAACGCAGCATCGCGCACCCCGCACCGGCGGCACGGCCGAACCACCGTTCGGCACTGTCCGGGCGGCGGCAGGGAGTCCGGCACTGAAAACGGATAATATTTTTATTACTTCGGAACCGCGGTGATATTTCTGCTGTCTTAGCGGTACTGGCTGAGTGATACAGTTGTTGACTGCATCCGACCGGCCTTAAGATACCGGTTTATAGCAACAGAAAGGGGTGTCAGATGAAAGCATTGTGGTATGCTGGAATGGTTATGCTGCTGGCTTTTTCGCTGGTTTCAGTACGGGCTCAGACCGCTATGGAGGCCATCATCGAGACGCCTGATATCACATTCGCCGATTTGAAGACCGCCATTGCGGAAAAGAAAGTGACTCTTCTCGACTGCAACGGCAGCGAGTCTTATGCGAAGGGCCATCTTCCCGGCGCCTTGGATTTCACGGCCGCGGGCGAGAATTTGGCCAAGTTGCTTCCCGAGGACAAAGCGATGCTGGTGGTAGCTTATTGCGGCGGGCCCAAGTGCAAGGCCTACAAGGCCGGCGTGGCGGCCGCCAAGAAACTCGGCTACACCAATCTCAAGCATTTCTCGGGCGGGCTGTCCGGCTGGCAGGAAGCCGGTGAGACTCTGGAAAAATAAGTCCGTCGGGCGTAATTACCGCAGCTGACGCGGGCTGCAGCGGCAGAAATTGCCGTTGCAGCCCGTTTTTTTTGGCCCTCCTCCGCCAGACCGATTATCCGCGGCCAATAATCCCGTCTTCTCATGCGTAATCCTGTTGTTATATTGCCTGCTGCGATTAGGCCGCCGCTAATAAGGATTGCCTGGATTGATACCTGCGCCACCGCCTCAAGCTTCTCGTCGCTGGAGTCTGCCTGCACTGCTGCTGACCGCTGGTCTGATTTTCACCGGCCTTGCCGGCAGCACTGACGGCGCCGACATTCATTTCCAGAACCAGGAAGGATTATCCATGCCCGCCCCCCAGAACTCCTCCCGGAAAGCCGCTGCTGCGGTCAGTTACCTCTCTTTTGGTGCCAAGGGCGACGGCATGAGTGATGACTGCCACGCCATTGCCGCCGCGCACGACTACGCCAATCAGCACGGCTTGCCGGTACAGGCCGACAGAGGCAGGACCTTCTATATCGGCGGGGACGGCCCCTGCATCATCATCAAGACCGACACCGATTTCAGCACCGCCCGCTTCCTCATTGACGACCGCGCGGTGCAGGACCGCAGTGCGAATGTCTTTCAGGTTGAATCCCAGCTCCAGCCGTTTCAGCCTGAGGGCATCAGCAGCCTCCGGCGCAATCAGGCGGAGCTGGGCATCACGCTGCCTTGCGACTGCCTGATCGAGGTCAAGAACGCCAGGATCAAGCGTTACATCCGATTTGGTCCGAATCAGAACCAGGGCTCGGCCCAGACTGATGTCTTCCTGGCAGACCGCCAAGGCCGCATCGATCCAGCCACGCCCATTATCTGGGATTTTCCTGACTTCACCTCAATCAACGCTCTGCCTCTGGACAGCCGGACTCTGACTCTGCGCGGCGGCCATTTCACCACCATCGCCAATGCTGAGGAATCTAAATACCGCTACTACACTCGCGGCATAGCGATCCGCCGCTCCAAAGTACTGGTGGAGAATCTCCTGCATGACGTCCGCGGCGAAGGCGAACACGGTGCGCCCTACAGCGGATTTCTGAATCTGAGCAGCTGTGCCGAGGTTGTGATTCGGGACACGGTACTGACCGGTCGCCGGACCTATTGGACCATTGGCGCCAGCGGCCAGCCGGTCAGCATGGGCAGTTATGATATCAATGCCAACCAGGCGGTGAAGGTGTCCTTGCTCAACTGCTCCCAAACCAACTCCATTAACGACAAGACGTACTGGGGGATTTTTGGTTCGAACTTCTGCAAGGAGCTGCTGTTTGACGGCTGTACGCTGTCCCGCTTTGATGCCCATCAGGGCGTGGTCAATGCAAGCATCCGCAATTCCACCTTAGGCTATATGGGTGTTAACGCCATCGGCTACGGGACCTTGACGCTGGAGAACAGCACCATTCACGGCCGCCGGCTGGTCAATCTGCGCAACGACTACGGCAGCACCTGGCAGGGCGAATTCATCATCCGGAACTGCATCTTTATGCCACCCGAGCGGGAACAGCATCGCGCCACCCTGATCGGCGGCTCATACAGCGGCCAGCACGATTTCGGCTACCCCTGCAGCATGCCGACCCGCATCACCATTGATGGACT
>JAAYYJ010000392.1 GCA_012515455.1 Oligosphaeraceae bacterium | reverse complement strand
CTTCCCGTCGTCATTGGCACCGCGTGACATCGGTTCCAGCTTTGCTTCCAGGGGCAGGGCCGACAATTCCGCCCGGGCCCGTTGCCAGAAAGCATCGAAGTCGGCCGGTTCCTGCCCGGCCGCCCTGATTTCATACGGCTCGACCATTGCGCCGATGCTGCCGCTGATCTCCACCTCGCGGTTGCTTGAGTTCTTGAATTTCACCGGCTTGCCGTTATCATCCAGGAGGACGCAGCGGATGTACACCCAGCCGGGAAAACCCAGCTTGCTTTGCACCGTATAAGGTGTGTCCGAACTGATGAAGGTGCCATTTTCGCGCAGATTGCCGTCACCAATCAGGGTGTAACTGATGGTCCGGCCAGCCACCGCCTGCGCATCCTTTAACAGCCGGAGCGAAAAAACGATGTCTTCACCCTTGCGGTAGATCGCCTCCTCTTTGTCTGTCTTGACCTCGAATTTGAATTCCTGCGCTGGCAGCAGCGCAGTCAGCAGTAGAACCAAGAAGAAGATGGACAAGCGTTGTACATGCATGATCTTTCCTTTCTCTGAATGACAGTGACCCAAAAGGACCGTGACAAATAAGGAAAACAACAAATTATATACCGCATTTCAATTTTTCACAACCGCCCCGGGAGAAAAATTCCCCCTCGTGGGCAGTCTCCCCCGCTGGCGGCAACCGCGACCTGCGGGAAGCGGAAAATTATCCCCGCCCCCGCACCCGACTTACCTTAACACAGCAGCGCCATTTTGCTACTGCAGAGGAGAATTTTTTGCGAAAACCTCCTGGCGCAAGCAATTCCTAACAAACGCAAGTGATTACTGCTGACTTTTTCTTGTTAATTCCCGGCGAGGCTTTACCTTAAAGCAGTGACTGGACAGGCCGATGCTTCGTCCCGTCCGGATTTACTCATCCCCCACTCAGCAGCAAGGAGAATTCTCATGGCTAAACTGGCAATCAATGGCGGTAAAATGCAACTCCCGGAAGGCACTATCAAGCCCTGGCCGCCGATTGATGATACTGACCGCAAGATGATTATGGCCTCGCTGGAGAGCCATAAGCACGCTTTCGGCCCCAACTGCAAACTCTTCGCGGAAGAATTCGCCGCCTATACCGGCAGCAAATATGCGATTTTCACCAACAGCGGCACTGCCGCTCTGCACATGTGCATTGTGGCTGCCGGGGTGGGCGCCGGTGATCAGGTCATTGTGACCTCATATTCCTGGTCCTCCAGCGCGACCTGCATCCTGCACCATAACGCGGTGCCGGTCTTCGTCGATATCAATTTCGACACCATCAATATGGACGAGGATAAAATCGAGGCCGCAATCACCCCGAGGACCAAGGCCATTATCGCGGTGAACCTGCATGGCCTGACCTGCAATTTCGACAAATTGCGGGCCATTGCCAAAAAGCACAAACTGGTGCTGATCGAAGATTCCTGCCAGGCGCACGGCGCCAAGTTCAAGGGTGTGAATGCCGGCAAGCTCGGCGATTGCGCCGCCTTCAGCTTCAATCAGAACAAATGCCTGTGCTCCGGCGAGGGCGGGATGTTCGTGACGGATAATGAAGAGATGTACCAGGCAGCCGCCAGACTCTGGAGTTTCGGAGAGTCATCCACGCCGATGGAGTCCCGCGACTACCAT
>JAAYYJ010000391.1 GCA_012515455.1 Oligosphaeraceae bacterium | reverse complement strand
GGAAATCATCGGCTTCCAAATCCAGGGCCAGGGCAGCGGAGAACAGGCGGTCTTTCTGGGCTTGGAATTCGCGGCTGTTGGCGGCTGCGACCTGCAATGACTGCATGATGCTGAACTGCAGCGGCTCCTTGCTGTTCCACTCCGTGCCTGAGGCATTCTGCTCAGGCAGCAGGTGCTTGCTGCCCTGCCAGCGTTCAGTGTCCGGCAAATCCCGGATACCCAGGGAGGCGGGGGCCAGATATTGCAGATTCTGATCCAGCAGCAACCGCCGGCGCAGGGTCTCGGCCGGCGTCTCCACTCTAATGGGCTCGGTTTTGCCGGTGACAGACTGCTGACTGGCTTGGAGCAGTGACTGAGCCCCGCGGTCAGCCTGCCCACGCCAGTAACTGGTGGAACGGCAGGCCGTGAGTAAAAGCGGCAGAGCAAACCATAAAAAACGCATTCCGGGGCAAATTCTTTGTCGTGGCATATTTTCTCTCGCGCCAAAAAATGGGATGGGCAATGTTCTGCTGGTGCAGCTGGCAATATTCTTTCAAACGTGATTCCGGCGGGAAATATTGTCAGCGGCAGGAAGAAAAGTATTCGGCGCCAAAAACTTTAGCAGCAGCTGTTGCGGCTTGCTCCTGGAGAACTGTCTACGCTGGCATCCCGGTCAGTTGTTGCCATCCATGCGCTGAACTTTATATTTGCCATACAGTTCCTGAATAAACTTGCGGTAGCGCTGTTGTTCCTCTTCCTGTTCCAGGTGCCGGCGGATTTTCGCGGCGATGTCCGGATTAAGTGCATCCGCTCCCCGCAGGAAGTCTTTCAGCTTGACCAGATAGATGCTGTCGCCCAGTTCGAGGTCGGTTTGACTGCATTCCCCAATTTTGAGTTTTTTCACCACCGCATACAGTTTTTCATTCAGGGAGGTCATCCAGCCCTGATCTCCGCCTTCAGCGGCCTGTGCGCCCTCCGAGTACAGCCTGGCCAGGGCGTCGAATGGTTCCCCGGCGGCCAGGCGCCGGCGGATTTCGGCACAGGTCTCGGGCAATTTACCGGCGTAGCGGCCCTCTTTTTTCAGTTGAATTACTTGCAGGCGGAATTGCATCTGCTGGCGGAACTCTTCAGCGTGTTCCTGGTAATATGCCTGAATTCTCGGTTCCGGGATGGCGATGCCGCTGTTCACCCGGTCATAGAGTAGCATCTCCACCGCCAGGTTCTTGCTGAGCTTGTCCGTGAATTCCCGCAGGGTCAGGTTTTCGCGATAAAGCAGGTCTTCGAATTTTGCCCGGTCTCCTGCAGTCTGTTCCTGGATCACCAAATCCAGGCGTTCCTGCAGGACAGTGACCGGCACCGTGGCCTTCAGAGCCTGAAATTCCAGGAAAATCAACTCGTGTTCAATAATCCGGTTCAGGGCCTGGCGCCGGATCTCAATGATCCGTTCCTCACGCTGCTGCTGACTCAAATCGCGGGGCAGACGTGCCTCAGCCTGCGCGGCGGCCTGCTTGACTTCATAAGCAGTAATGACCTTCTCACCGACTACGGCCAGCAACGAGTCGCCGTAGGAAAAAGACTCTTGGGCCAGCAACTGACCGGCCAGGGCAAGGCCCAGGATGCACAGCATACGAAAATACATGATGATTCCTTTATTGGCAGGGTGAAGAATTAAAGGCGGAAAAAACGCCGCTGCGGCAAGATTTGGGCTGTTCAGTTCTGCCCTTCCCCGAGATTGTTCCGGCTGCGAATCTCCCGGGCCAAATCACGGGCTTCACGGGCGCGGGGGAGGTTTGAATTGCTGAGGTCCTGGTACAGGCGGGCGGCCTTGCGCAGGGAGTCCGGATCGCCCTTTTGCCGCAGCAGCCCTCCCAGTTTGAAGATGCTCAGGCAGTAATATCGCCACTCGCGGTGGGTATTGTTCTGCCGGTCGCTGACATAGTTCAAGTAGATCTCCTCGAAGCATTTTTCCGCCTGCTCCTGGTTGCCACTGTCGAGCAGGCAGTTTCCCATCTGGAAGAGTGCGATTTCTTTCAGCGCAGGAGCAGCGGCAGAATCTGGGCGCAGGATGCTCCGCAGGCAATCCAGCGCCTTCTCCAAAGACGCGGGGTTGTCCACCGCCAACTGCCGGTACATCTCCGCCTGACGACCAAGAGCAGCATAACCTAAATTGCTGTCTTTGCCGGAATTGCGGGCCAGGGCGAAATACTTCAGCGCTTCTTCAAAATTCCGTTCCTGAGCCAGGACGTCGCCCAAAAGCATCTCGACCTTGGTCTGCAACTGTCCGTTCAGCTTGAACGGCTCGCCTTTGAGCAGCTCAAGCAGGATATTGCGGGCGTTCTCCAGTTGTCCCAGCAGGAATGAACAGCGGGCAGATTCGTACATCCCCAGCGGGACCAGGGGGGAATTGAATTGGGGACGCCGCAGCAGGCTGTAGAATTTCTGGGCCTGGATGATTTCATCTCTGGCCACCGGTGCCGGTATCGGCTGCAACAGGTATTCTCCCAGGCTCGAATCGCTGGCGTCCTCCAGCGCCAGGGAGAGGTAGTAATCTCCCGCCGCCAGAAAGACATACGCTGCAACCGGCAGCTGGCGGTATGATTTGCCGCCCGTCTTTTGGTCGGCATCGCCAGACAGGAACTCCTCAACCAGGGTCAAGGCCTGTGATGAGCGTCCGGACGCAAAAAAGGCTTTAATTTGCAGGTACTTCCACAAAGGCGCATCCTCGGCCGCGGGATACTTCTGCAAAGCGGTCTGCAAAATATTCACAGCCTGCACCGGCGGCTGAGCGGTATTCTCGGCGGCGCGGTAACTTTCATAAAAAGCCTGCACGGCCACCTCCTGGTTCGGACAGTCCCGCCCAATGGCCAGCAGTTCGTCACTGACGCCTGCCAGGGCTTCCACTGATTTTGCCTGCAGGCGACGGGCGATGCCGTTTTTGAGCTTGGCTTCCCAGAGCAGTTCATCCTCTGGCTTCTCGGTCACGAATTGGGTGAATTCCTTTTCTGCCTCGCTGTATTTCCCCAGTTCGAAATAGCATTTTGCCAATTCAAAGCGTGCCGTCCTGGCCGGCGGGCAGCCCTTAAACTGCTCGTCCAGCAGCTTCCGGTATGCTTCAATGGCCTGGGGTAAATCTTTGGCATTGACCGCGGCTTGAGCCGCCCAGCGCCAGGCGGCTGCGGCTCTGGTCCAATCCGCCGGCGTCGGGGCAGCGGTATCCACTGCGAGGGCGGCGGCTTTGCTGTAGGTAGCAATGGCCTCCAGATATTGGCCGTCCTGGTCAAAACAGCCGGCCTGGCGGATATAGGCGTCATAGCGGATGCCTGCTGGCTGCTGTGCGCTTTTGGCCACCTCGCCGAAAAGCTCCGCTGCTTTCATGGTCGCACCGCTGTCCAGCAGCAGTTCGGCCAGCTTAATGGTCATGGCATAATATTCCGGCCGGTCGGAGAAGTCGCGGCGGAAGTTTTCCAAGGTGTTCCTGGCTTGGGCGATACGCCCGGATTTGATCTGACAGTCCGCAATGCGGATGCTGCAACGGCTCTGATCGGCATGGTTCAATGCCACGCGCAGGGCCAGGCTGTAGACCTTCTCGGCTTCAATAAAACTCTGGCGGGCAAAACCAAGCTCAGCCAGTTCCCAGAGCATCTTCCACCAATCGGCATCAGGGCCGTCCGGACAGCGGCTTTCGATTTTCTGAAACAGTGCATATACTTCAGCAAACTGCCCCTGGCCGGTACGGGCGATTACCTGCAGCAAGGCAAATTCCAGCTGGTCATTTTGCGGCACCCTGGCTGCGATGGAGCTCAGGATTTGCTCGGCCTGGGTGAATTCCCCACGGGCCAGATGTGCGCGCGCCAGGCGCGAGAACAAGGGAAAATCCGCGGTCTGAGTGGCAGGCAGCCGGTCACTGTAGTTCTTGATGACCGCCACCACACCAGACCAGTCTTTTTTTTGCGCCAGGCAGTCCGCGCACAGCAGTACGGCCTGACGGCGATAATCATGGAGACTGCTGTCCTGAAGCAATGGCTGGGCCAGGCGCAGGCACTCGTCCCATAAGGCGCGTTTGAAGGCCAGCTGAGCTTGCAGGATTCTCAGCCAGGCCTGAATATGGGCCGGCGGATTTTTATCCGGGTGGCGGTCATTCTCTTTCAGACACAGTTCTGCTGCCGGCAAGTCACCCAGTTCCAGATATGCTTCCGTCAACTTCGCGGTCACAGTGGCGAATTCCGGCTGGCGTCCCTTAACCGCCTCCCGATAAGCGAGAAAATGCTGGCACGCCAGCTGGTATAATTTTTCCTGCATGGCCTGTTCGCCACGTTGCAGGCTGACAGCGTGCGGGTCGTCCGGCTGACTTATCGCCTCGAAAGTGAAGTCCGGGACTGCCGTTCCCTGGGCCGGAAGAAGCGTGGTCAGCACTGTGGTCAGCAGAAGAAACAAGGGGAAATTTTTCATCGATCAGTCCTGACCTGGAGAACAAAGTTGCGGGATATGTTCCTGGATTATCACAGCTAAACGCTTCACTGCCTCCTGGTGAGCGTTTACCAGCCCTTCCTCATTTTCTGGCGCATAAGGGAATGAGAAATGCAAGGGCAGCTCCTGCTGCACTCCAGCCTGCAGCAGCCGACCATGGCCTTTGACCGTAAAGGTGCCCTGCTGGTTCCCCTCAAACTGCTGGAAAGACAATTCCAACACCGGTGCCCTCCCCTCCCGGTGGTCTTTTCCGGCGGGATTCTGAAATGCCTGCTGCAGGCAGCTTCGGATGGCCTCGGGCAGCAGTTGCCCCCACTGGGCGAAATCATGGATTTTGATCTCATGCTCACCAACGCGGCTGACCAGTTCCCAACGCTCCAAGTATGCCGGCAGGCTGACTTTGCCGATATTGGCCACTACGGGGGGACGCAGAGGCTCCGGGGCGGACAAAATAAAAATCCGGGTCGGCGGGGAAGTGCTCAAGCAGGAACAGAACGATACTGCCCCGACCAGAAGCAGAAGCAGAAAATTGGTCATCTTCATCGGTTGTCCTTTCCGCGAATAAGTGCTTCCGGATTGCGGCGCAGATACTCTGCCAGATTCCTCAGGGCCAGAGCGGAGCGCTGCAGTTCGCTCAGGGCCTCCTCCAGTTTGCCCTGCACCGGCGAGTCCGCCCCCAGGTTGTCCCGGGCTGACTGCAGCAGGTTCCGGGTTTCCTGCATGGTCTCCCCCAAATGGCGGGAATTCTGTACCAGTCCCTCCAGCAAGGCGGTGATCTGCGGCTCATTGCTGACTACCAGCTGGTCCAAATGCTCCATGAACTGCCGGCTGGCCTGGGTCAGCTCAGAAATCTGGTCTGCGACTGCCTCGGTTCTGAATACCACCCGCTGCATACTGTTCTGCAGATCATCCCGGACCGGTTCCACTGCCTGATCGAGTTTGTTCAGCACCGCTTCCAGGCGCACCAGGGTCCCAGAGGCCTGCAACAGCAACGGCTGCAGGCCCTGCTTACCATCTTTGAGCAGAGAGTTGAACGACTCGCCGGTCTGGCTGAAATCGTTCAGCAGGCGGCGGAATTTTCCGCTGCTAACGAAACTTGAAAAGTCCTCCATTGCCAGGTAGAAAGTCTCGAGGTAGGTAGAGAAATCCCGGTTTTCCAGGGACAGGAACAGCCGTTCGAAAGCTGACATCTGCACCGGCAGGATATCATTTTCCAGGTCTTGGCGCATTTCCGGGGTGAATGGCGACTGCGGAAAGAAGTTCATTTCGATGAACAGCTGCCCGGTCAGCAGACTCAGAGACTGCAACTGGGCCCGCATGCCCTCTGTTTCCACCAGGTAACTCAACAGCAGGCGCAGTTTGCCGTGGCTGTCTTCCTGGAGCAGGCGGCTGCGGATGGGATTGGGCAGCGAATCCATCCAGCTGGTTTTCATGCCCATGGCCTGCGGCGAGAGAGAGATGGTCACCGCAATGGGCCAGCTCTCCTGCCGGGCATCATTGGCGTAAGCCTGATATGAGAGCGAAATGTGGGAGACTTGGCCAATCCGCACCCCCCGGAACATGACTGGAGAGCCGATGGACAGTCCCTTCACCGACTTGTCAAAAAACACCTTGTAGTCAACTGCAGAGGCAAACAGCTTCTGTCCGCCTAAGGCCACCACCAGAAAGACGGTCAAACAACAGCCCGCCAGTACAAAAATTCCGATTGCGGTCGCTCGTGCTTTGGTTGCCATGGGGGTACAAATGTCCTATGCGCTATATGTCGTATTCGGCAGTTGTCGGGGGCGGCGGCGCCGGGCGGCGCTTAGGTCTCTCAGGCAGGCGGCGGGGCACTGCCGTCCCGGGTCAGGAACTGCAGCACCACCCGGTCGGGACAGGTTGCGAGCAGGGTCTTGGGCGGGCCAGCGGCAGTCATGGTCCGGCGCTGTGAATCTAAAAACACCGCGTTGCTGCCGATGGCGAAGATGCTGGCCAGTTCGTGGGTTACCACCACCAGAGTCGCGCCCAGGCTGGCCTGCAGCTGCAGAATCAAATCGTCCATCCGCTTGGCCGTGACCGGGTCCAGGCCGGCTGAGGGCTCGTCAAAAAAGAGCAGCTCGGGGTCCAGTGCGATAGCCCGGGCCAGCCCGGCGCGTTTTTGCATCCCGCCGCTGATTTGCGCCGGGTAGAAGTTCCCGAAGCCCGCCAATCCCACCAGGGAGAGCTTCAATTCGCACAGCTCGCTGATTTCCCGGCGCGAGTACCGGGTGTATTCCCGCGAGGGCAGCGCGATGTTCTCGGCCAGGGTCATCGAGCTCCACAGCCCGCCGCGCTGATAGAGCACCCCGACCCGGCGCATAATCAAATCACGGGCAGAGGGACTCTTCTGCCATAAATCCTCGCCCCGGAACAAAATTTCGCCTCTGGCCGGTTGGTTCAGTCCCAGCAAATGCCTGAGGAGGGTGCTCTTGCCGCAGCCGCTGCCACCCATGATGATGAACACATCGCCCCGGTTGATGCTGAAATTCAGGTCCTGCTGAATGACCCTGTGGCCGTACTTCATGGTCAGGTTGCGCACTTCAATGACTGCATTTTCTGACATCACGGGGACTTCCCAAATCATTCTTCAACGCCAGGCTAAATTTTCACCACCACCGTCACAATCGTGATTACCGCCGTAGCCAGGACAATGCAGACAATGCTGTTTACCACCGCCTCAGTGGCCGCTTTGCCCACTCCCTCGGCATTTCTGCTGCAGTAGAGGCCCTGATAGCAACCGCAGGCGGAGACCAGAACCCCGAACACCAGGCAGGTAAACAGCCCTACCGTGAG
>JAAYYJ010000041.1 GCA_012515455.1 Oligosphaeraceae bacterium | reverse complement strand
TCTGCTGGCTCCGACCATCCGCAAGAAGGGCATTTATCCTACCAATCCGGCGGTGGACGGATATTACATCCCCAGTTTTCTGTGCCCGGCCAACCCCCGCCCGATCTGGAGCTACAGCCTGTATCCGGTCCTGAACGATTACAGCTATAATGTGTTTCTGGGACGCAAGGAGAGCTTCCATGCCTCCAGACCGGAGACCTGGGGCATTCCGACTTCGTCTACCAAGAACTACCGGCCCGATCGCACCGTGGTGTTCACCGATTGCTGGTCAGATGTACTGGATGCCTGGAGCGCCAGTGCCGCCCGCGGCGGCGGGGCGACTTTCTTCCGGGTGATTACCCGCAGCTTCTCCAGCTATAAATATCATACCAATGTCGGGGCCTGGGCCGCCCATCCCGGCGGCATGACGGTCTCGCATATCGACGGGCATGTGGCAGTGCAGAATTATCTCTGGTCCTGGTCCGTATTCCGGCTATGTCGATGTCTGGGGCACGATGTCGGAAGCCAGCCTCCGCAAATGGACCGTCCAGCCCTGATCCAGGCCGCGGAATACCAGCCGGCGGCAAGCGATAATTTCCCCGCCGGCGGCAGCAACTGGCCATGCGCCGCCGCGGCCCGGCAATGGTATTTTCCGATTCCAGCAATATAGTAAAAGACTGTCCTGGGAGCATCCCCGCCAGCGCCATCTGCCTGGTGCGGCACAGGACGAGAGGCCAGCCGCGGGCTGGCGTTTTTTCTCCGTACCCTGCATCCGGCTGTTCCCATTCTGCAGCCGGTGTTGCGGCTTGCAAGTCATCCGGGCTGCTCAATGAAATACCTTATCAACGCAGATTCTTATGATACTGCCGCAGGAGCGGCCAGCCGCCCGCTGTCCTGCCTGCGGCAGAACCGGATTTATTTTCTTTTCCGGATGCTCAGTAATTATTATCAGCTGGGCCGCTGTGCCCGGCAGGGGAAGCTGGATAGCGCGCAGCAGGCCTATTATTCGGAGCAGAATCTGCGCGTGCTCGAAGCCTGCGGGGCGTCCATTCATATCCGCGGCCTGGACCATATCAAGGCTTCAGAAGGGCCATTTGTCCTGGTGGGAAACCACGTCAGCGCCATTGAGACCGCGTTGCTCAACGCGATGCTCTCACCGCGCCTTAACTTCACTTATGTCATCAAAAGCAGCTTGTTCAAAACCCCGTTTATCGGCCCGGCGATGCGCAGTGTCAAGGCCATCGGGGTGGAGCGCGAGAACGCGCGTGATGATTTCAAGGTGATTATTGACGAGGGCAAGAAGAGATTGGCGGAGGGATGCTCGGTGCTGATTTTCCCGGAAGCCACTCGCCAGCGCGAATTCCTGCCCCAGCGCTTCAACAGCATCGGCAGCAAACTGGCCCGGATCGCCGGGGTCGGACTCATCCCTTTCGCCCTGAAGACAGATTTCCTGGCCCCAGGGCGGCTGTTTCGGGAATTCGGACCGCTCTGCCCGCAAAATCAGATCTGGTTCGAATTCGGTCCCCCCTTCAGCCGCGAGGCACTCTGCGAGAACGATAAGGAAGTGCACCGCGCGACGCTGGAATTCATCCAAAGCAGAGTATCCGCCTGGAAGCAATTGCCGCAGTCCTGAGACACCAGGGCGTGCTGCTAACAGCCCCGGTTGCGCCGGTGCCGGTTGAGAGTGCGATCTTGGGCTGCTATTTGGGTACCGGGCACTTGTCCAGGAGGTCGGTAATGATCTCCACATTGCTGATGCCGGCATATTTAGTCTGATTGTCCAGCATCAGCCGGTGGGCCAGGACCGGCACTGCGAGCTTCTTTACATCATCGGGCAGGACGAAGGAACGGCCGGAACGGTATGCCTCGGCCTGGGCGCAGCGGCAGAGCGTCATGCCCGCCCGCGGACTGGCGCCAAGAGCCACACGCTTGTCCGCACGGGTACGGTTCACCAGCTCCAGGACGTATGCCACCACCGTGCCGTCCATCCTCACCTGGCGCACCTGGGATTGCATCGTCACCACTTCCTCACAGCTGAAAATGGGCCGCAGGGCCTGGCTGGGGTCGCCATGCAGGCGGTCCAGCAGCAGCTGCAATTCGGCCGCGGCCGGGGGATACCCCAGCACCAGCTGCAGGGCGAAGCGGTCCAGCTGGGCTTCCGGCAGGGAATAAGTGCCCTTGTATTCGACGGGGTTCTCGGTAGCCAGGACGATAAAGGGGCTGGGCAGGTGATAGGTCACGCCGTCGGCAGAAATCTGCCGCTCGCTCATGGCCTCGAGCAAAGCCGACTGGGTCCGGGGACTGGCCCGGTTGATTTCATCTGCCAGCACGATATTGGCAAAAATCGGCCCCTTGCGGAAGCGCAGCTCGCCATCCTTGGGGTTGTAGATGCCGCTGCCGATGATGTCGGTAGGCAGCAGGTCAGGCGTGAACTGGATACGGCGGAAGTTGGCATTCAGGCAGGCGGCCAGGCTTTTGGCCAGGGTGGTCTTGCCGACGCCGGGGACATCGTGCAGCAGGACGCTGCCCTCAGCGGCCAGGGCTACCAGCAACAGCTCGATGATCTCATCTTTGCCCCGGATGACTTCGGTCAGGGCCTGGCCTAAAGCGGTTAATTTTTCACGCATAATAAAGAATTGCCGAGCTGCAAGGATGAATTTGGTGCGCAGTGCTGGTGCTGCGCATCAGGGGTGCCGGCTGGTCCGTGGTTCTGGCGGTTTCTGATTGCGGCCGGAAGGTCCCGCAGAAGGTGCACTCGTCGGCCTGGGCAGGAGGCGGGGGGGCGGCTTTCGGGGCTGCAAAGTAATTTATTGGCTGGAGGGTAAAAATGCAATCGCGCCGCCGGGAAAAAGGGAAAAGTTGTGCTCTCTTCAGGCAAAAGCTCTGAAGTGGACTAAATTATAAGAGCATGCGCGGGCCTGTGCGCGGTGACCTGTTCGCGGCCCGGTGTTTTCGATCCGATTGCTGACAAGGAGAATTATGGGTACCTGTTATTCCTATGCCGAACTGGCGGGCCTCCTCGGTATCAAGGCCCCGCTGCTGATGCTGGACCGTCTGGAAGTGCTGCCGGAAAGCGCTGAGGCGCACGGGCGCAAGATGGTCTCCAATAATGAATTTATGTTCGCGGGACATTTCCCCGGCCAGCCGGTAATGCCCGGCGTGCTGCAGGTGGCTGCCATGGCGCAAGCCGCCAAGGCGCTGCTGCTGCAGCTCGCGCCGCAGGAATCCGGCACGGCGGTGCTGGTGTCCATGGAAAAGGTCAAGTTCCGCAAGCCGGTCCTGCCCGGGATGGTGTTGGCGATTGCGGTGCAGTCCAGCGGCCGGGACGACCAGGGCAGATATCAGTTCCAAGTCAAAAACAGCGTGGAGGGCGAACTGGCCTCCAGCGGCAATGTCTCGTTCAAATTCTTCGCTGAGGATTATTTCCGGCCTCTGCCTGCCAGCGGCAAAGCTTGCCCCTGGCAGGATTCTCTGCAGGGAGAGTACTGCGA
>JAAYYJ010000390.1 GCA_012515455.1 Oligosphaeraceae bacterium | reverse complement strand
CCGGCAATCTCTGCTTCCTGAATCCCGGCTTCCGGGAGACGCTTTATCAGGATGCCAAGGCCTTCCTGTCCGGAGTAAGTGCCAAGGAACGCGGCGTCTACATGAAGCGCTTCGGCAAATGCGCTTGGGACCAGAGTGCTTTCCAGGAAGGCTTTTTCAACATCATGCCCATGGACTGGTTCACGCCTTGCCATTGTGACCTCTGCCGCGAGCGTCATCAGCAGCCTGACAAGGGCGGCAACATCGTCTGGGAGCTGGGGGTAGAGGTAGCCCGCCGGCTGCAGCAGGAAAACATCCCCGGCTACATCACCATGATGTCCTACGGTCATTACACTGCGCCCCCGCCGCTCGAGTTCCCTGACAACCTTCTGGTAATGGTGGCGGTATCTGGTCCGTGGGAGGAAGGCGGGCCCACCCAGCAGTCTTCCGATGCACGCGTCCGGGCCTGGCGGGACAAGATCGGCAAGAAGGTCTGGCTCTGGAATTACACCAACAAATACGGCGCCCGTGATCTTCCCGGCATACCCTGTTTTTCCCACCGGATCATCCCGCAGTATTATCAGCGCATTGCCAAAGAGGACCTGATCTTCGGTTCGTTTCTGGAAAGCGAGTCGGATCGCTTCCTGTACCAGTACTTGAATTATTACGTCTATGCCAAAGTCGCCTGGGACAACCAGATTGATGTCCCGGCGCTGTTGCAGGAGCATTACCAGCTGATGTTCGAACAGGGCGCGGCGGAAATGCAGGAGTTCTTTGATCTGCTGGAAGACTTGTGGGTACATAAAGTGGTGGCAAATATCGTGGAAACACCCGTTGGACCAACCAGCATCCCGCCTTCAAGTTATGACCTCTGGCACAAAGTCTATTCCGAAGACATGCTGAAGCACTTCACTGCCTTGCTGGATGGCGCTGAGGCCAAGACCAGCGGGCTGGCCAAACGCCGGGTGGCGCTGATGCGGGAGCAGCTCCTGGTCCCACTGCAGGCAGAGCGCGACAAATACCTGGCTGACAGCCAAGCCATCGGCGACTGGAGCGCTGAGGTCAAGGTCCAGAGTGGCCAGGCCGGGCTGGTTGTTGACGGTCAGCTCAGCGATCAACTCTGGCAGGAATGCCAGGTGTTGTATCTTCTGCCGGCCTTCAATCTCAAGAATATCGGCGAGGTCTGTGAAGTTACCACCCAGGTTCGCGTGGCCCGCGATGATGAGCACCTCTATCTCGCCTACGACTGCCGGGAGCCGCAAATGCCGCTGCTGGTCTGCGAAGAGCGCCAGCGGGATGACAGTCGCACCTGGGCAGACTCCAGCCTGGAGATTTTTCTGTACCAGGAAGGCGGCGCCAGGCAGTTCTATTATCAGTGGATCATCAATGCCATGGGCTGCCTTACGGATATTGAACACGAACGCATCGGCGCCAAATCGATCAGCAACCTCGGCTGGAACAGCAGCTGCCAGTACGCCGTGCAGCGCCTGGAAGACCGCTGGACCGCCGAAGTAAAAATCCCGCTTGCGGAAATCTCCTTCAATCCTGACCGCCCGCTGCGGGGGAATTTCAACCGCAGCCGCTATATCAAGACTGACGCCCCGTACACCAAACTTTATACCTGGAGTTATTTCATCAAGGGATTCCACGCCATCGATGCCTACGGGATTCTCAGCATGGAACCGTTGCAGGACAACAACCTGCTGCAGAACGGGACTTTCTCCGCGCCGCAGAAAGGACGTACTTTCGGCTCCTGGTTTGCCCATCAGGATGATGTCGCCACTGACAACCCGCGAATCTCGCTTGACCAGAGTTTGTTTATCAAAGACGGTCAGAGCATCAAGTTTAACAATCAGGCCCCCGAACGTCGTCTGCTTATCACCCAGTACCTTGATGACCAGCTCAAAGAGAACACCACCTACCATATCTCATTTATGAT
>JAAYYJ010000389.1 GCA_012515455.1 Oligosphaeraceae bacterium | reverse complement strand
CGAAAGCCTGCTTGACCTTCTCTCTGATTTCGGCCTGGTAGAGCTTGAAATCCTCAGGCGTCTTGATGCTTTCCAGGCGGGCCCGGCGCTGTTCCGCATTGGCCCGGAATTTGCGGAGGTAGTATTCGTTGAGATGATGTCCGAAGGTATTGATCATTTTTCTTCTCCTGCTGCGGGTAGTCGGGACGGTTCAGGGCTGGCTCAGGCTTCCTGTTCTGCGTAGCGGGCGACCTGCAGTTCGGTCAGGCGGGGGATTTCCGGGCGCAGCGCCTCGAGCTTGAACTGCTCGATCAGCAACAGGATGTTGGCGGTCAGATGAGCATGAGACTGGCAGGTCATCATGTGCCGCACTGCCGGGGTCCGATGCACAATCTCCGGGTCCATGTAGCGCTCTGCCAGCTCGTCTTTGGGGAAGTTCTTCAACCACCACAGCGGAGTCTGATAACGGTGGGCGCACCAGAGGTCATAATAATAATCGCCTTCCTCATGGAAAATCTTGGTGATCCGGTCCAGGTAATCCAGGAACCACTGCCGCTGCTTGCCGGTCAGAGGATGAATCTTCCAGGCCGGCAGATCACTGAAGTAGTACGGGGTGATTTCCAGTGCATACGCACCCTGACGGTCAAAGCTGATGCGGGGCAGGTAGCCGGCAAACCAGAATTGGCTCGCGTCGTAGCTGCCGCTCTCGCGCCAGGGGAAGAAGAAATTGCCGGGGGAGTAGATGATCGGCACGCCCTGGTGCACTTCCAGGCCCTGCGGACAATGGGGATGGATGTTGACCACTGCCGCGGCCCCGGCTTCGGCAAAGGCGCGGTAGGTCTGTTTCATGCGCGGGCTGGGAATAGGATTGTATTCGTTGCCGCCGTGAATGACCACCAGCACCAGATCGCTGACCGTTTTCTCCTGCCGGGTGTCGGACAGGGTATCCAGGGTGTCCAGAGGATTGGCGCCGGGATAATCCTTGCGGGCCAGTCCGAACTCGCCCTCAGCCACATTGATGATGCTCAGCTTCAGGCCGTTCCGCTCCAGGCGCAAGGGCCGCCGCGCCGCGGCCAGGTTCTCGCCGGCACCGACGCTGCGGATACCGTTCTTGGACAGGACCGACAAGGTCGAGAGCGTGCCCTGCGCGTCCTGGTCACCAGTGTGGTTGTTGGCCAGCAAGGCGACGTCGAAATGACCGGCCTTGAGAAAATCCACGCATTCGGGGTGCACCTGCAGGTTCGGGCCGCATTTGGAAATGGGTGCGGCTTTTTCGCACAGCGGGGTCTCCCACTGCACCAGGCGCAGGTCAGCCTGGTCGAGATAGGGCAGGATATCTGCCAGGATGTCCCGGGAATGGCCGGAGCGGACATACTGCTCGGCATCATTGCGGGGACAGACATCACCGGCTATAGCCAAAGAGAGATTCTGATTGCCGGCCGGGGTGCGCCAATTGATTTTTCCGTTCTCCAACATCGTGTGCCTTTCTTGCTGATTAGATTAGTTGCGGTTGTGCCCAATGGACCGAAAAAATGCTGCTCCTGCTGCCCGCGGTGACTGCTCCGGATCAGGACTCCAGAGTCACCTTCGGGGGATGGATGTAATCGAGGAAACGTGCGGCGACTGCAGCCTCCTGGTCATCGCCGCGGTGACAGAATACCCGGTACCGGAAAGTGCACTGCTGCCCTGCGGCCAGAGTCATGCTGCCGTTCCGGCTTTTGTCCTGGTGAAAATATGACAGCCCGAAGGGGTTGGCGGTCATCAGGCCGTAATTGCGCACATGCCAGTAGGTGGGATAGCAGTAATTGTCCGGGTTGTCCATGATACAGACCCCGGCTTCGCCATCCGGGAGTAGCCCGGAGTAGTCGCACCAGGGGGCGCGCTTGCCCCAGGTCTCCTCTTCGCCTCTGCCGCCATAAGCGTTGACAATGCTGCCGCCGCGCGCGCCCTCCATGGCACAAGCAACTCGCAGCGAGCAAATTCCGCCTTCTTTGGTATCAGCGAAGGTGACCGCGCCATGGCAGGCAGAGAACGTGATTTGCAAGTCCAGCAGGCGATTTTGCCCCGGCAGCTGATAGAAGGTCAGCTCCCGGCGTTCATCCAGCTGGCATTCGCCTGTCTCGGTCAGCCAGTCCAGTTGCAGGCGGATTTGGGCCAGCAAGGGCCCCGCGGTGCAGACCTCGCGGGCGCGGCAGCGGATGCTGCCGTGCCCGCGCTCGGAATCGCTCCAGTTGTTGCAGCCGCTCAGGTCTCCCCAGGCGGTCCAGAAGCTCTTCTGATGCGGATGGTCGGTGCTTTCGCCCTCCGGTCCTGGAGCAATGGGCCAGGACCGGGTGAGGCTGCTG
>JAAYYJ010000388.1 GCA_012515455.1 Oligosphaeraceae bacterium | reverse complement strand
CGGTGGCCGGCAATAACGCTGCGATAACCCACAGCATGATTTTAGACACCGAGGCAGTGGTATGGAAATGCGGTGAGCTGCTGACAATCAGCCTGCTGGTATCCGGCATTCTAATTTCATTCTCTGGCATAATGCGAACCTGGTGAAGGGATGATTACTACTGGGGAATTAATTCTTGCCCGGGGCGGGCGCGGGGCTGTTTTTTGCTTCTTGGGCGGCTTTGGCGGCCTCCGCCGCCCGATGCAGCGCGGTGACGTCGGCTTTGGCGCGGCGCATGTGCTGCACCAATGGCCGACCCGCCGGGCAGATATACGAACAGCAGCCGCATTCCATGCAGTCCATCACATGCCAATTCTCAGCCAGCGCGAAGGACTCATTTTCGATTTGGACGCTGAGGATGCCGGGCATCAGCTGCATGGGGCAGGTGTCATTACAACGTCCGCAGCGGATGCAGGATTTGCTTTGATACTGGCTTACTTCGGCGGCAGACAATAGCAGAATGCCGGAGGTGTTTTTGGTTATCGGGATATCCAAAGAATACACCGCAATGCCCATCATCGGGCCGCCGGAAATGATCTTCACCGGGTCCTCACTGACCCCGCCAGCCAGGCGGATGGCCTCAGAGTACGGTGTCCCGACCCGAAAACGCCAGTTCCCGGGCGACCGCAGCGGAGTACCTGTCACCGTAGTAACGCGTTGGTACAACGGGGTACCGTCGAGTACAGCCTCAGCAATAGCATAGACGCTGGCCACATTCTGGACCACGCAACCGATGTCCATGGGCAGCCCGCCGGTGGGGACCTTGCGGCTGGTCAAGGCGTAAATCAGCTGCTTTTCTGCGCCTTGGGGATAACGCACCTCCAGAGGGCAGACCTGCACGGGCGTGCCCTGGGCCTTCTCGCGCAGCAATGCCACTGCATCGGGTTTGTTCTTTTCAATGCCCAGGAGGATGCGTTTTACCCCCAGAATCCGGGCACAAATCTGCATGCCGGCGAGAATCTTTTCCGGGCTTTCCAGCATCAGGCGGTGGTCGGCAGTCAGACAAGGTTCACACTCCACGCCATTGATGATCAGCGTATCGACCTTCTTTTGTGGCGGAGGCGAGAGCTTGATCACAGTCGGGAAAGCCGCTCCGCCCATGCCCACAATGCCGGCTTCGCCGACCCGGCGGAGAAGCTCCGCAGGAGCGCTGTCCTGCCAATTCGGGACAGCCGCGAGCGGTTCGGCGGGCTTATCCTCGCCGTCGCTTTCCAGAATCACCGCCGGCAGCTGGTTGCCCAGCACACCGAGACAGGTGGTGACCTCCTTGATCAGGCCGCTGGTGGGCGCATGAATGGGGGCGGAGACGAAGGCACTGGCTTCGGCCAGCAGCTGACCGCGCAGAACCTTGTTGCCCTTTTGCACCAGCAACCGAGACGGTGCACCGATATGCATCTGCAAGGGAACTACATAACGTTCCAGCAGCGGAGCCGATACAATCGCGTCCCGGCTGGATATTTTCGCTTGTGGAGGATGCACACCGCCATAAAACGGATGAATATCAGGCATTGATGACCTCACTCTCGGGTGCGGATTGCTCTGTGCCGGCAATGCTGGCGGACAAGGCGCCAGTGGGACAGCAGGAAGCGATCTCTGCTGGCGGCAGATCGCCATAATTGATCACTGCCAGGAAGCCGTTCATGCGAATCTGTCCTTCCCCGGCAGCCTTTACGCACTTCTGACAGCCGATGCAAGCAGCCTTGCACGCCTTGCGCTTGGTCACGCCTTTCTCCGGCGAGCTGCATAAGACATGCAGTGGCGCGGAGGCTGGCACCAGCTTGATCAATTTTTTGGGACAAGTCTGGACGCATTTGCCGCAGCCGACGCACAAATCCGGATGCACCACGGCCAAGTGTTTGGGAGTAATTTCGATGGCTCCGTACGGGCAGGCACGGGCACAAGCCCCCAACCCCAGGCAGCCATAAGTGCAGGTCTTGGCTCCGGCGGCAACCTGCATCGCATCCCGGCAGTTGTTGACTCCGTTGTAAAAAGCCTGCCGGGTGGCCATATCATCATTGCCACGGCAGCAGACCACTGCGACCTTGCGCACCCGGGCTTCAGAGGTGACGCCCAGAAGGGCGCTAATCTTCTTCACACTTTCTTCCGGCATGGACGGGCATAAGCCAGGTTTGGCCGCCCCCGACACCATGGCGGCGGCATACGCCGCGCAACCGGCATAACCGCATGCGCCGCAATTCGCACCTGGGGTCAAGGCGGTGACTTCTTCCAGCAGGGGGTCGCTCTGAACGCCAAAAAATTTCACCACCAATGCGATTGCCAGTCCGATCAGCACCCCTGCGCTTAACAGAATTATAACAGCTTGCATGTTTTTTCTCAGATTCTGTCCGGGCGGATAGCGGCCCGGGAATTATTGTCATTGGCCGAGACCGGCGAATCCCAGGAAAGCCATCGCCAGCAGTCCGGCGGTGATCAAGGCCAGCGGAGTTCCTTCCAGGCATTTCGGGGCTTTGGTCAGAGCCAGTTTTTCCCGCAAGCTGGAGAACAGCAGCAGCGCCAGTGCAAAACCCACCGCGGATGAGGTGCAGAAGACAGTACTACGGACGATGCTGAAGTGTTCTTCTGAGCAGATGATTGCCGATCCGAGCACGGCGCAGTTGGTGGTAATCAGGGGCAGATAGATTCCCAGGGCTTTGTACAAGGTTTGGCTGAAGCGTTGCAGCAACACCTCGACGATCTGCACCAGCCCGGCGATGACCAGAATGAAGACGATGGTCTTCAGGTACTCAACCTGGCCAGGAATCAGAATGAACTGGTGCACACAAGCGGTGGCAAACCCGGACAAGGTCATCACAAAGATCACCGCCCCGCCCATGCCCAGAGCCGTACTGGTATTTCTCGAGACCCCCAGGAAGGGACAGATCCCCAGAATCCGACTCAGGACAAAATTATTGACCAGGATTGCTCCGACAATCAGACTGAAATAATCACCCATGAATCCAACTCCTTTGCTGGACATAAGCTGAACTGCCGCAGTACTGCCGAACAGAGGCCACAGCGGCAGAATGTCTAAACACTGAACAATTCAGGTTGAAAATTATGACTGGCAAATTAACGCTGCCAGCAGCGGCCAAAACTAACCCAATTTCTGCATCCAGTTTTCGACCGCCCCGGCTGGTATGGCTCATGGGCCGGGAAATGCGGCGATCTTGGCAGCTGTTCGCGGTTCCGGGTTAATCCGTGAATGGCTCGTCTGGTTTTGCTGCATCACCGGCGCCGGTTTTCTTCTTTGAAGTGTAGCCATAGCCATATTTGTAGCCATATTTGTAGCCATATTTGTAGCCATAATTTGAATAACGGCCATAGGAATTCTTAGGCACGTCGACGTTGTTGGCAATTAATCCCGCCAGGCTGATATTGACCTGCTGGAGATTGTCACGCAAATGCCGCAACACCGGGCGAGTCATGCGGAAGAGTCGGCTGCACAACAGCAATGGCACCTTGTGACTGGCGATAATCAGCGTATCTGATACCGGCATAATGGGCGCAGTATCAATCAGGACCATGTCGTACTGTTCCTGAGCCTGCTGCAGTAATTCCGGCAGACAGCCGCTGCTAAGCAGCTCATTGGGATTGGGGGGAACGGGGCCGGCCAAAGCCACATCGAAGCCGAAATCCGGCAGGGCAATGACCACCTCAGAGAGCTTACAGTCCCCCAGCAGGACATTGCTCAGTCCGCGGCTGGAAGCATTCGCGGGCAGGTACTGGGCCAGCATTTTATGCATTCTGGGTTTACGCAGGTCCAAGTCCATCAGCAGTGTCTTCTTTTTATCGCGGGCGAAACTGCGGGCCAGTTGCAAAGTGGTAAAGGTCTTACCTTCGCGAGGAATGGCGCTGGAGATTGCCAGTATCTTGTTCTCCCGGGTCAGCATGGAGAGATTAAGGCTGGTGCGGATATTGCGGAAAGCCTCATCGATGGGGTCCTCGCCAGAACTGAGCAACAGCTCTTGTTCAGAGGTTTCGAAAAGCGGGATATTGCCAAATACCGGCAAGCGGTTTCCGAACATCGCGTTGACTTCTTCGATGCTGGTGACCTTGTTATTGATCGAGGCCAGGATAAAAGCCAGCAGTGCTGCTACCCCCAGCCCCAGGCCCAGGGCATTGCGGAAGACATTGCGGGGATTGGGAAAAAACGGCAGTGTCGCCTTGATCGCCGGGCTGACGATGAAGATCGAAGATGTATCCGAGGTCGTGGTAGCATTGGATATTTTAATCTCATTGATGCGGTTGACCAGGGATTTGTAGGTACCATCAAGAGAATCACAAGCCGCTTGTCGCATCTCGTAGTCACCAGCCACCCGATCCAGGTCCACGAGCTGATTGCGCAGACCCTCAACCTGAGAGGCAACCATCTCAGCCTTCTTTTTGGCCCGGGCGTAGCGCAATTCCAATCCGTCGATGCTCAAATCCACTTCACTCTCCTGAGCGGCCTTGAGCAGATCGCTGACCTTATGATGGGTCTGCACGGCGGTATGACCTTCGTTGTACTGCGCCAGCAGACTGGGAAGGCTGGTCTGATGCGTGAAATACAGCATCTTGATGGCGCCCAGGCTACTGTTAGAGTCGCTGCCCTGAGGAACCAGATAGGGCATCAGGCGGGCGGCACTGGCCCGGTTTTCCCGGATGGACTGCAGGGTGGTGGCCAGTTCCATCTCCTCCAGTTTGGCCTCAGTGGCGGTATTGGTCAGGGCGTTGATCTGGGCGATGATGGCTGAGTAGTTCTCCGAAAGGTTGAAGATGCCGTGTTCTTCCTTGAAAGCCAGCAGGTCATTGACTGCCTCCTCGCGGCTCTTGCGGATTTCCTCCAGCTGGTCGCGGAGCAGATTCACGCCGGTGAAAGAGATGTTGACCTTTCGCGTCTGTACCGACTCCAGATATACCTCGGCGATGGTGTTTGCCATCTGGGCCGCTGATTCCGGATCGGCGGAGGAGATGCTCAAGTCGACCATCAGCGTCCCGGGCACGTGTTTTACTTCCGGTGCGGAGCAAGAGGACAGATTGGAATTACTGCCGCCGACCAGCTTCTGGGCCCGGTCCAGTATCTCCCGGCTCTGCAGAATCAGCATCTGGGTCTTCAGGAAAGTAGCCCCGGACTGGAAGTTCGGATCATCGATGCCGCGGAAATTCACCACCTGCACATCCTGGTTGTGAATATGCAACTGACAAGTAGAGCGGTACAGCGGAACTGTGGTCTGCAGGTAGATCACTGCGCCAACTGCGAACAAGATTAGAGCAAATATGAACAGCCAGAGATAGGGACGCACATACACGCCCCAGATGTTCATGAGCATATTAAGAACACTGTCCTGCTCATTTTCTGGAGACTGAACTGCGCTGGGGGAGTCGTTTTGCGTGGTTGACATTGATTGCAGCTAAATCATGAGTGTAAATTTTAAGAGACAAACATCACTGCAAAAAATTCCCCATACCGCCCGCTGACT
>JAAYYJ010000387.1 GCA_012515455.1 Oligosphaeraceae bacterium | reverse complement strand
CAGGCCTTCGCGCAACGACAGGTGGGCAAGGACATCCATCAGAGCAGTATAACGGCAGATGTCCTGCGGCGGCACCAGGCCGGCAAACACAAAATGCTCCTGCAGTCCCAGCGCGGCGATGCGCTGCTCAATGGCGGGGCGCAGAATGCCGTCTCCTACCAGCAGAAAACGCACTCCGGGCACGGCCGCTGCAATCTGCGGTGCGGCGGCGACCAGGTGCTCATAACCCTTCAACTCGAAAATCCGGGCGATCTTGCCGATGACCGGCGTGCCGGCCGGCAGAGATAATTTTAGCCGCAGGGATTCTTCCGGGCGGGCATTCAGGAAGGCCTGCAGGTCCATACCGCTGTAAACCACCTGGTATTTGTCCCGAGGAGCCACCCCCGCCTGCACGCATTGCTCGATCATCGCCTGCGCCACAGTGTAAATCTTGTGACAGCGCCGGGCGGCAATTTTTTCCGCCAGGATGTACAGTTTGTTCTTCCAGGCGGCCTGGTAGGGGTGGAAGGCCTGCCCGTGCACAGTGTGCACAATCAGCGGCACCGCGCACTTTGCCGCCGCCAGGCGTCCCAGGATGCCGGCTTTCGAAGCGTGAGTATGCACAACGTCAAAATGCCTGGCCCGGAAAATTTTCTTCAGTTTGCAGTAGGCCCGCCAATCCTTCCAGGGATTGAGCTCACGGACCATTTCCGGTAGCTCCAGCAGTTCCATCCCTTCCGGGCAGGAGTTCTGCAGCAGATTTCCTTCCGGGCCGGTACTGCCGCCGGTAATCAGGGTGACGCGGTGACCTTTTTCCAGGTGCCCCCGGATGGTGTAGAGGGTGTTTTCCTGCGCACCGCCGATGATCATCCTGGTGATGACGTGGCAAATGGATAGTTTCCTGCTCATGGTGGTTGCTTCCGGTCCGCAAAATAATCAGGGTATAGGCTGGCTGCTGCCTATAAGATAAGGCCGGAAAAGCGATAATCAATCCCTCACCGCATTGAAAATTCCGCAATTGATTATATGTTAAACAGCTTGAGGCCGGTCTGCCGGCGCAGCGCAGAACCGTAACTGGTGCAACCGCAAAACGCGGGAGTTTAATTCCGGAAATTTTACAGGGAGTGTTTCGGCATGGGTAATTTGAAAATCGCGGTGATGGTCCATTCCTTGCGTATGGACTTGGAAAAGGGCCTGGAATGGACCGCCTCTATGGGTGTGCCGGGAGTGCATATCGCCGTCCGACCGGGATTTTCACCGCAAGACATGGATTTGGCGGCCAGAAAACAGTACATCCGCCACCTGTCTGACCTGGGACTGGAAATCTCGGCAATCTGTGCCTGGGGCGGCGGGGTCGATCTGGGGGAGCCAGAGGGGTTGGAAAAGAACATCGCGGCCGGAAAAGAGCTTCTCTCCTTCGCGGCGGACCTGGAGTGCGGCATCTGGCAGGGCCACTGCGGCATTATGCCCAATGACCAAAATGACCCCAAGTGGGGCCGCTTCGTGGATTCCTTCCAGGAACTGTGTCAACACGGCGAACGGGTCGGTGCCAGGCTGGCCATCGAGACCGGTCCGGAATCCCCGGAAGTGCTTCTGGAGATGATTGATGCGGTCGGCAGTCCGTCCTTGAAGGTCAATTACGACCCCGCCAATTTGATTCTTTGGAAAGCCAAGTATATGCAGCAGGCCGGAGAGCCTTACGACCGCGAGAAGGCGTTCGCTGATTTCAAGCCGGTCGAGGGAGTGAAGGTCCTGGGGCGGCACATTATCCATACTCATGCTAAGGATGCGAAGGTCTTCCCGGACATCGGGCGCAAGGAAGTACCGCTGGGCGAGGGCTGGATTGACTGGCCGAAGTATGTCGAGAACCTGCGCTCCGTTGGCTATCAGGGCTATTTCGCCATCGAGCGTGAAGTCGGCGAGAACCCTGCGGCCGATATCAGCAAAGCCATCGAATATCTCCGCACACTATAAGTACAACATCCGCCGGTAGACTCCTATCTCAACATCGTCAAGGAGAAAAAATGTTCAGTAAATTACATCTCTTGGGGGCCCTCGCATTGTCCCTGACCTGCTTGGCCCAAACCGAATTGATCCGGGACTTCAAGGGTGGCTTGGCAAAACTGCCGCAGGAAAAACTCAGTACCGAAGTGTTTGATCAGAAGAGCCCGGCCCTGAAGCTCGACAGCAGCGGCGTGAAGAGCGGTCAATTCGTCGGGCATACGTTTTATGTTTACCAAGAGGCTGCCCAGGCCCTGCGGGGGAAAACCATCGAATTCCGGATCAAAACCAAGCACGTGGCCGGCAACGCCGCCCTGGGCGGCACGTTCAGGGTCGCCACCAGCCCGGGAAATGAACTGCGGGTGACCAGAAGCTTCAGCTTGAATACTCCCGTCGGCGACCAATTCCAGGAACAGAGCGCGACCTTCACCGTTCCGAATCTTGATAATATCGCGCATGTCAATGTGCAGTTCGGCTTCCGCCAGCAAGGCGAGGAACAGAACCTCTGGATCATCGATGAACCGCAATTCCGCTATGCGGAAAACAGCAGCAGCGTGCAGCTGCCAACAGACATCCTGGGATTGTCGGCGCTGCTGGACAAAGAACCCCTGGTCCTGGTCGAGGACGGGAAGGTTAAATTCAGCATTGTGATTCCTGCAGCAGCTGACCCCATTGCCAAACTGGCGGCGGAGGAATTGCAGCTCCACTGCCAGCTGGCAGTCGGGACCGAAATTCCGATCCGGCAGGAAGCCGACGGCCAGGAAATCAGCGGTCCGGCGATCCATGTCGGCGGCACCATGCTGGCGCAGAAATTTGCTCTCCAGCCTGTCAACCTGCCCCCCGAAAGCTGGCTCATCGCCCGCAATGGCGAGAACATCATCCTGACCGGCGGCGACACCCCCGGCGCGACCTACAATCAAGCCACCTCCACCCGCGGCGTGGCCACCGGCACCCTGTATGCAGTCTATGAATTCCTGGAGCGCACTTTCGGGGTCCGCTGGTACTGGCCGGGGAAATATGGCACTGTGGTCCCCCCGGCTGCCAATGTCAAGGTCACCCGTTTGCTGCAGACCGGCACGCCCTCGTATTCCACCCGGGGATTCCTCTACTCCATCCCCCGGGACCCGGAGATCAGCACCGCGGAATTCACCCGCTGGTACCGCCGCAACCGCGTCGGCAGCGCACACGGAAACCCGCTGGCGAACCATTCCTTTAACGCCTGGCCGAAAAAATTCGGTGCTTCCCACCCCGAGTACTTCGCCCTGCAGGTGGACGGCCGGCGCAAGACCGACGAGGTCGCTGGCGGACATGTCTGCCTGAGTAATCCCGAGGTGCTGAAGGAGACCATCCGGGAAAAACTCGAATACTTTGAGAAAAATCCCGGCGCGGGCTTCGCCTCGGTCATGCCGGGCGACAGCTTCGGCTTGTACCGCTGCATCTGCGAGGATTGCCAGAAGCCCCTGCAGCCCGAGCGCGCCCCCGCGGGGACGGCCTCCAACCTGGTTTGGGGTTTTGTCAATAAGGTGGCCCTGGGTGTAGCCGAGAAGATGCCGGATCGCTACATCACCTGCTGCGCCTACGGTGATTATCGCCAGCGTCCCGATTTCCCCCTCGCCTCCAACGTCGCAGTCACTCTCTGCTATAGCGCACAGCCGCGCAGTGATCAAATCAGCAAAAACAAATGGCGGGCGATGCTGGATGAATGGCGTCAGACCGGTGCTGCGCTCTACATCTGGGAGTACTGGAACAACTCGCGCTACAGCCGGGGGGTGTACGGAGCCCCGGCGGTGTTCCCGCGCCATCTCCAGGAATTCATGCGCCTCGACCAGGGGCAGGTCCGCGGGCGGGCTATGGAATTGAGCAATATCGATGGCGATGGCGTGAGCTTCTCTTATTGGACTGACTGGATTTATGACGCCCTCAATGTCTACGTGGTCAGCCACCTGATGAATGACATCAACTGCGATGTGGAAAAATTGCTGGATGAGTACTACCCGGCCTTCTACGGCCCGGCCGCAGTGCCGATGCGCCAGTTCCACGATGAACTCGAGCTGGCTTGGACCAGGGGCAATTACAGCGACGGCTGGAACTGGGAAACCTGCTGGGTCAAGACCTACCCGCCGGAATTTGTGGACCGGATGATGGCGCTGCTGCGCCAGTCGGTGGAGTTGTGCGCAGGACAGGAACCGTATCTTAAACGGGCCCAAAAGACCCTCGCCGGTTATCTGCCGTTCGAACGCAACAGCTTCCTGTTCCGGGAAAAGAAAAGCCAGACCAATGCCCCGAAAATCACGGTGCCGCAGGGGACCGCCAAGCCGCTGCTGGACGGCCGGCCCGACGAGGAGGCCTGGCAGAAAGCCGCCGTGATTGGCAATTTCTGCGACTCATACAATATCTATGAACAGAAAGCGGGTACTGAAATGCGCTTCCTGGTGGCAGAGGGGACGTTGTTCGTCGCGGTCAGTGCCACCATCCCCCCCGAACGCAACGAAATCAAATGGGCCGATGACCTCGGCGAACGCGATTCGCTG
>JAAYYJ010000386.1 GCA_012515455.1 Oligosphaeraceae bacterium | reverse complement strand
GTGCATTTCGTCAACAACGCCCCGCGGCAGATCTGCAACATGCTGGGCACAGTGGCCAATCCGGACAACAACCGCCGGCTGCTGCTTTGTGCCCTGCTGCACCATGCCACCGTCAGTGCCAAGGAAACGCAGTTCCTGGATTTCTACCGCGAGCCCTGGATGCAGACCCTCAGTCAGTACCGCCGCCATACTGCTCCCGGCGAAGGCAAGTGCCAGACCGGGGATGAGAATGTCGGTATGGCGCTGTACTGGAATGAACAGCAGGCTCTGGCGGTGTTCGCCAACCTCAGTTCCGAAACCGTGAGCACCGACTGGCAGGTCGCGGCCCGGAAATTGCCGGACAACGCTATTCCCCAGCACTCTCTGGAGGGGAAGATCACCCTGAAGCCGCTGGAATTGCAGACCAGAGTCATCAAACTGTAGGCGCGACCGAGATATTTTTGCCCCGGTGTGCCGAGGTGGCGTGGGGGCGCCCCGGGGGCGGTCCTGCGCGATGGTCTGCCTGGCCGGCGGTGCCGCCGGGCGAATTGAATGCATAACACCCTGATTAACAGAGAAAAACATGGGAACTGACTTGCGGGTTGGCAAATTATCCCTGCCGGGATTGAAAATCGGTCCGGAGAGTGCAATGCCGCCGTTGCGCTGCACTCTGAGCAAAAATATCCGTACTGACTTGTCTGAGGATGACGGTCTGTTCATCGGTTACGGCCTGGAACTTACTGCCCTGCCGCACCGGATGCTGGATGATTTTGACGGCCCAAGCACCGAACTGCAGTTCGATTGCGTGACCCTGGAGAATGATTTCCTCAAAGCGGTCTTTCTGCCCCAGGTGGGCGGCAGACTCTGGTCGCTGTATGATAAAATCGCGGGGCGCAATCTGGTGCACGCGAACCCGGTCTTCAAGCCCGGGAACCTCGCTATCTGCTGCGCCTGGCCGGCCGGCGGGGTGGAATGGAATATCGGCAGCCGCGGCCACGACGCCTACACCTGCCGCAGTCTTTTCACCGCCCGGACCCAGGATGAGGACGGCACCCCGGTGCTGCGCTTCTATGAGTTCTGCCGCAAGCGTGCGGTGTATTACCAGATGGATTTCTTCCTGCCGGCGCAGTCGCAGTTCCTGTATGCCAGAATGCGCCTGTACAATCCCAATGACCGGGTGGAGCCCATGTACTGGTGGTCCAATATCGCGGTCGAACAGGAGAAAGGCATGCGCGTCGTGGTGCCGGCCACAAACACCTTCTCCAATACTTATATCAGTGAACTGCAGCACTCCCTGCGGAAACTGCCGCTGCCGCTGACCAGCGGTGAATTCGACTGCACCTATCCGGAGAATTATCCGACTGCCAAAGATCAGTTCTTCAATATCGCAGCAGGTGAGCGGAAATTCGAAGCCGCGCTGTATGCCGAGGGCTACGGACTGGTGCATACCTCCACCGACCGCCTGCAGGGGCGCAAGCTCTTTGTCTGGGGCCATGGCCCCGGCGGCGAACGCTGGCAGCGCTTCCTGACCAGCCCCGAGGGCGCGGATTACCTGGAAATACAGGCCGGGTTGGCCAAAACCCAGATGGAATGCCTGCCCATGCCCCCTAAGACCGCCTGGGAATGGCTCGAGGCCTACGGGGCCTTGCAGGTCCCCCCCGAGCAGCTGCACGGCCAGTGGCCAGACGCAGTTTCCGCAGTGGCCAGTGCCTTGGAACAGAAACTGCCCCGGCAGAATCTCGATGCCACCCTGCAGCGCACCCGGACTGACATCGCCCTGAAAAAGGGCACCATGCTGTTCCCGGGCTCCGGCTGGGGGGCGCTCGACTTGTCGCTGCGGAACAGCAATCCCGTGCCGCATCTCGATTTCGGCAGTACAGGCGAGCAGCAGGAGCCTTGGTTGCAATTGCAGCAGACGGGGCGCTTCCCGACCTTGGACGCCGGCGCCGTCCCCCACTCGTATCTGGTCCAGGAAGAGTGGTTCGAGCTGCTGCAGAAAGCGGTCAAAGGAGCTGAAGCCGGGAACTGGTATGCTGTCTTTCAGCTGGGACTGAACTATTTTTCCCGCCAGGATTTCGAACGGGCAGAACAATGTTTTGCAGCATCCTTGCGCCTGCAGCATAATCCCTGGTGCCTGTATGCCTTGGGCAATGTCCGGCGCTGTCTGGGCGACCTGCCGGGGGCGACCGCGTGTCTTGAACAGGCTTTGCGGCTGCGCCCGGGTGATTCCTCCTTGGCCAAAGAGACCTTGAAGACCTTCAAGGAAAACAACGACTGCCTAGGCCTGGAACGCTGTTACGCTTTGCTCCCCCCCAGCCTCCACCGGGTGCCAATGCTGCAGTTCCTGCACGCTTACGCCCTGGCGAACCTGGGCTCTCTGGCTGAGGCCGAGCGCATTCTTCTCCAGGATGGCGGTCTGCAGATTCCTGACTTGCGCGAGGGCGAATGCTCGTTGTCAGAACTTTATGTCTATATCCAATGCGAAAAGGCCCGGCGTGCTGACCGCATTCTGGACCCGGCGGCAGTGCCGGTCCCGCCGGTTCTTGATTTCCGGATGAACCAACGCCGCAGCCAGTAAAGATTGCCGGTCTCACTGCCTGGAAGGAGGATAGGTTGCCCGCTGCTCAAAATCTGAAACTGCTCTGTTTCGACCTGGATGGCACGGTGCTGGCCGGGGGGCAACCGCTTTCGCCTGCGAACCTGCAGACCCTGCAGGCATTGCACGGGGCGGGGGTTGTCCTGGCCGCGGCCAGCGGGCGAAACCGGCAGTCTTTGCACAAGGTGCTGAGCCCGGACACACCGCTGGATTATGCTATCTTCTCCACAGGTGCAGGCATCCTGCGCTGGGAAGGGCAAAGCATAATCCGGCGGCAGGAATTATCGGCGGCCCAGGTGGCAACCGCGCTGCAGGTGCTCCTGGAACGTAAAATCGATGTCATGGTCCAGGATATTTTGCCCGACAATCACATTTTCCAATATCGCCATTTCTCGCAACCGGAAAACTGCCCTACCGATTTCTTCCGCCGGGTGGAAATTTACCGCGGCAGCTGCCGGCAGCTGCCGGAGCCCTGCTTCTGGCAGTCCCCAGCCAGTCAGCTGCTGGCGGTCCTGCCGCCGGATGAGCAGCTTTTCCTGGATACCGCCGCACTCTTGCAGGATTTCTCGGTGATCCGCTCTACTTCACCCCTGGATCATACCAGCATCTGGATGGAAATCTTCGCGCCGGGGGTCAATAAATCCTCTGGCGCAGCCTGGCTGGCCGGACAGCTTGCCGCCAGTCAGGGCCGGGCGGTGGATACTTATGCCTTGGGCAATGACCATAACGACCTGGACCTGCTGCATTGGGCCGGACAGGCGCTGGTGGCTGCTCATTCCCCCGGGGAACTGCAGCGCCATTTTTCAATATTGAGCAGTCCCCCGGAGATGAGCTTGCCGGAAGCGGCCGAAAGATGGCATCTGTTGGCCTGAGACCAGCCGGGTGAGGCTTCAACCGACGAATGGCCGCTGGATCAGCTGCAGGAACTCATTGCGGGTGGCCTCGGAGTCGTGAAAACTGCCCAGAACCGCCGAAGTGATCATGCTGGAATTCTGCTTCTCCACCCCGCGCATCATCATGCACAGATGGCGGCATTCCATCACCACGCCCACGCCCTCGGCATTGACCTTGTCCTTGACAAAGCGGGCAATCTGCTGGGTCAGGCGCTCCTGCAACTGCAAACGGCTGGCAAAACAGTCTACCAGACGGGCAATCTTGCTGACCCCGAAGACTTTTCCTTTGGGAATATAACCGACGTGACAGCGACCGTAGAAAGGCAGGATATGGTGTTCACACATGCTGAACACCTCAATGTCCCGCACAATAATCATGTGGTTGCTTTCTTCGTGGAAGATCGCATCGCCGACAATTTCATCCGGGTCGGTGTGGTATCCCCGCAACAGGAATTCCATACTCTGCTGGACGCGTTCCGGGGTATTGCGCAGACCTTCGCGGGTGGGGTCGTCACCGCTTTGGGCTAGAAATTCGCGAACCAGGTTGCTGATTTCCATACTTATGCCTCAATTTCCCGGGCGGCCTGATAAATCAGCTGGAAGAGGTCCGGGATTTCGTTGACTTCCAAACAGCTGAACGCAATCCGCAGGTTAGTGCTGGTAATGGAGATGGTGCCGACGCCGAACTTCTGCAGCAGGAGCCGCCGCAGCAGTTCGCTGTCCCCCTTTTTGATTTGCAGGCACATGAAGTATCCGCTGTTGAAGGGGTAGGCGACGAAGTACTCCGCATATTCCGGATGGCTGTCCAGAGCCTGCCGGACCGCCTGAGCGCGCGTGGCCATCAGGGCCGCCTTCGCCGCCCGTTGCTCATAAAAACCGCTCGCCAGCAAGGCCCGCAGAGCGATTTTTTGCGAGAGCAGGGAGCAGTTGCTGATGGTGCTGCGGATCAGTCCGGCCGTCTTAGCTTCCAGGGCGGCGTAGAGCGGGCTGTTGTTTTCGGCCCCGCCGACGGAGAAGGTCAGGAATCCGATCCGCAGTCCCCAGACATAGAGTTCCTTGGTGGCTGCGTCGGCCTTCACTGCCAGCAGCCGCGGGTGGCGCCCGGCCAGCTTACTGTACAGCGATTCGCGCATGATGTTCGCTTCAAAGAACAACCCGTAGTAGGCATCATCAATCAGGGCGATGACATTCACTCCGCGTGCGGCAGTGGCCAGCAGCGCGTCGGCCAGGTCTTGGCCCTCGCTCTCGGTCGGCGTATAGCCGCTGGGGTTGTTCGGGAAGTTGAGCAAACAGAGAAGTTTGCTGCCTGGGGCTGGTGCCGCCAAGGCCTCCCGGAAAGATGTGCTGTCCAGCCGCCCGTCCCGGAAAAACTTCCAGAACTGCAGTTTAGCCCCGGCGCGGTCCTGGAAGTTCAGCTGGTAGTTGTCCCAGTTCATATCCGGCAGCAGCACTGTGTCGTTGGCGTCAATAAACAGGTCCGCAGCCAGAGAGAGGGCATTGGAGAGACCATTGGTCACGACGGGCAGGCTGCCGGAGCAAGACCGCAGCGAGGGGTTGTCATGCAGATTCTTCTCCTGCCAGGCGGAACGCAGTTCGGGAATGCCTGGCGAAGGAGCGTACAGCAGAGCGTCACTGGGACCCCAACCAGGAAGACTGGCCATAACACTGTCGAGAGCCATCGCCTGGCCCAGCTCCATCGCAGTGCCGATGCTGGCATTGTAGCGACCTGCCAGTTTCTTGGCCTCAGCAGACTGGCTTAAAATGCCTTTGCTGGGAAAATAAATCCGGCGACCCAGAGCTGAGAGCATCTCCAGCACATGGGGATTGACTTGGGCAATTTTTTCGTTCAGTTCGATCGCCAGCTGGTTCATGGTGGTTTCCTGAATAGAGAGAAGCTTATGTAGGCGCAGGCCTGATAATATTTCCAGGCAAACTATATAATTTAATTCTTGGCTGCATATTTGCGAATGCGCCAGGGAAAAAAGCGCGCGTCAGTGCCGGTCGCGGCGATGCGGGCCGGCGCGCTGCCGGGCCGGGATGCTTGGGCAGCAGAGGGTATTTACGGCGGTCAGGCGTGGCCTTCCTGGCCTCCGGCCGGCTGCCCTTTGCCGCGGGGTGCCTCAGGGGGGCTGCTGCCGCCGGGCGTGCGGCAAAAAAAGGTGCTTTTTCACAGTTGTAGTTGTCAAATTGCCGAGCAGTGCTTTATTATAAATAATCCGTTCTGCTCTGATGCCATAGCCAAAATCGGCAGCGCCGTTAATGCAAAGGTCGACAATGTCAGCGGTACACTTCTCCTGGACCGAATTACTTTCACTCACTAACGGGCAATGGTTGCTCCCGCCTGCCGAATGCACTGCGCAGGCGGGCGTGCATGGAGTCAGTGATGACAGCCGGCAGACGACGCGGGGCAGTCTGTTCATTGCGATTGCGGGCGAAATCGCGGACGGGCATCATTTTCTGCCCCAGGCCATCGCCGCCGGCGCCGGCGCGGTGTGCCTGGAACGGGCACCGGCCGCGGAAATTCTGCGGCAGATGCGTGCCAGCTGCTGCCCCTGTCTGCAGGTCCCGGACAGCCTCGCAGCCTTCCAGACTCTGGCCAGAGCGCATGGCCGGAAATTCCCTGGGTTGCGCATTCTGGGCATCACCGGCAGCTGCGGTAAGACCAGCACCAAGGAGATGTGTGCGGCGGTGCTGGAACAGCGCTGGCCGGGGCAGGTCCTGAAAACCCTCGGCAATACCAACAACCACTACGGTCTGCCTAGAAATCTTCTGCGGCTGGACCATTCCCATCGTCTGGCGGTGCTGGAGATGGGCAGCAACCACCCGGGCGAAATCGCCCATCTGTCCACCCTGGCACCACCAAGTGTTGGGCTGGTCTGCAACATCGGCTCCGCACATCTGGAATTTTTTCACGACTTGTCCGGTGTCGCAACGGAGAAGGGGGATTTACTGGCCGCGACCGCCGCTGACGGCATCGCCATCTTCCCGGCCGAACCCCCCGGGCGGGAGATTCTGGAGAAAAAAGCCGGGCGGCGGCAAAGAATTACCTTCGGCAGCAGTGCCGCGGCAGATGTCCGCTGCGAATATCTGGGGCCGGCCACAGAGGGACAGACCGCGCTGCGGCTGTCCTGGCGCGATCGCCGGGAGGTGCAGGAATTCTGCTGGAAAATCGGCGGTGCGCATCAGGCGCTCAATGCCGCGGCCGCAGCTGCGGCCGGGACGGCCTTTGGTCTAACTGCGGCGGAAATTGTCGCCGGACTGCAGCATTGCACTCTGCCTGGTCAACGCATGGAAATCCTGGAGCGCGAAGGGATCGTCTGGGCCAATGACGCGTACAATGCCAACCCTGACAGCGCCGCCGCCGCGCTGGCGTGGTTCGCTGAGGTCAGCCGGGCAGCCAGCCGGCGTATCATTATATTAGGTGACATGCGCGAATTGGGCGATCTGGCTCCGCAGGCTCACCTACACCTGCTGCAGCAGGCGCGGGTGGCATTCCCGGAGGCCGAAATCATTTGCGTCGGCACGCTGATGGCGGCCCCCGCGCAGGCCTTCCAGCTGGCGCATTACCCTGATGTCGATACTCTGCTGCAGGGGTTGCCGGCAAAATTTCCCCCTCACACTTGGATTTTGCTCAAGGCCTCGAACGGTGTCAAGCTTTACACCTTGCCGGACAGAAGGCAAGCATCCCGCTGAAGGTGAATTACATGCTTCTCACCCGCCCTGCCGCCTCGCACCTGGGCGTCCGGACAGCTGGCCGGTTTAGGCCAGTCAGAGCAGTTTTTTCCGGCAAAACCGGGAAAATCTGCGGCAGGAGTTTCCAAATCATTTGCAATGATTATATTATTAACTTGTTTTGCATTCAGGAATGATCATTATGGAAAGAACTGTCAAAATCACCCGGGCGACCAAAGAGACCTCCATCAGCGTCGAATTTGGCCTGGGCCCATACTGCGGGGAGAATGTGATTGCCAGCGGTGTGCCCTTTTTCGACCACATGCTGGCCGCTTTTGCCAAACACGGCCGTTTTTACCTGAATTTACACTGTACGGGCGATTTGCAGGTCGA
Organism: Oligosphaeraceae bacterium; assembly: GCA_012515455.1. Taxonomy (GTDB): domain Bacteria; phylum Verrucomicrobiota; class Lentisphaeria; order Oligosphaerales; family Oligosphaeraceae; genus JAAZIZ01. The sequence goes on along the minus strand of JAAYYJ010000386.1, from coordinate 2,237 downwards.
TGCCCATCATACCCTGGAGGATATAGGACTCGCGCTTGGTCAGGCTGGCAAGGATGCCCTTGGCGACAAGCGCGGGATAACTCGTTTCGGTGCGGCAGCGGTGCCACTGGATGAGTCTCTGGCCCGGGTAGTGGTAGATTTGTCCGGCCGGCCCTGTCTGGCCTGGCGGGCGGCTTTCCCCGAGGATCTGGTAGCGGGACTCTCCTGCCGCTTGTTCCGGGAATTCTTCCAGGCCTGGGCCAACAGTTCTGGCACCACTTTGCATGTCGATTTGTTGTTTTGTGAGGAGAACCATCACGGTCTGGAGGCTATTTTCAAGTCTTTTGGCCGGGCCTTGCGGCAGGCAGTCACGCCGGATCCGACCCTGGGGGAGGAAATCCCCTCCACTAAAGGCACCCTGGCCTGAGGCAGTGCTGGCTCAACCGACGCCTGGTTATCCTATTGCCAAGAAACACCCAAAAATAAAATAAAGAGCATTATGTCGGACATTCCTTTAAGTACGATGCGGCACAGCGCCGCTCATGTCATGGCTGCAGCGGTGCAGTCGCTCTGGCCAGACACCAAATTCGACATCGGTCCCAGCACCGAGGACGGTTTTTATTATGATTTCGACCTGGAGCATCGTCTGACCAATGACGACCTCAAGGATATCGAAAAAGCGATGAAGAAGATGTTGGGGCACCAGCTGCCCTTTGAGCGGCGCGAAGTCAGCCGCGAGGAGGCCCGGGAGCTGTTTGCGGCCAAGGGGCAGAATTTCAAGCTGTCGCGTCTGGACGACATTCCGGCGGGCGAGACCGTCAGCCTGTACTCCTGCGGTGAATTCACGGATTTGTGCCGTGGTCCGCATGTCGAGCACAGTGGCCAGATTGGGGCGGTGAAGCTGCTTAGTATTGCCGGCTCGTATTTCCGCGGGGACGAGAAAAATCAGATGCTGCAGCGGGTCTACGGCACTGCCTTTGCCAGCAAGAATGAACTCCAGGACTATCTCACCGCCATCGAAGAGGCCAAGAAGCGCGACCATCGGCGCATCGGGGTGGAGATGGACTTGTTCAGCACCCACGAAGAAATTGGCCCTGGCCTGATCTGCTGGCACCCCCAGGGAGCGCGCATCCGGCATACCATTGAGACATTCTGGAAAGCGGCGCATTATGCGCATGGCTATGAGATGCTGTACACACCGCATGTCGGGCGGGCTTTGTTGTGGGAGACCAGCGGACACCTGGATTTCTACCGTGAGGGGATGTACTCGGCGATGGAGATTGACGGCGACCCGTATTATGTCAAGCCGATGAACTGCCCGTTCCACATTATGGTCTATCAGTCGCGGCCGCGTTCTTACCGCGAACTGCCCTGCCGCTGGGCAGAGTTGGGCACGGTCTACCGTTATGAGAAGGCGGGGGTGCTGCATGGATTGATGCGGGTGCGGGGATTCACCCAGGATGACGCCCATATCATCTGCACGCCGGAGCAAATTCAGGCGGAAATCCGCGAGGTGCTCCGCTTTAGTCTCTATATCTGGAAATGCTTCGGCTTCAAGGATATCAAAGCCTATCTGGCCACCAGGCCGGCCAAGGCGGTCGGAGACCCGGCACGTTGGGAGCAGGCCACCGCGTCATTGCGGGAAGCAGTCGCGGCGGAGGGCTTGCAATGCGAGGTCGACGAGGGCGGCGGGGCATTCTATGGCCCGAAGATTGATTTGAAGATCAAGGATGCTTTGGGGCGCGAATGGCAGACCACTACCATCCAGTTCGATTTCAATCTGCCCCAGCGCTTCGACATCAGCTACATCGGCAATGACGGCCAGAAGCATCAGCCCTACATGGTGCATCGGGCACTGCTGGGCTCGCTGGAACGCTTCTTCGGCATTCTCACCGAGCATTATGCCGGGGCGTTTCCCACCTGGCTGGCGCCGGAGCAGGTCCGCATCCTCCCCATCAGCGAGCACTTTGAGGAATACGCACAGGCTCTTGCCGCACGGTTGCAGGCCAAGCAAATCCGGGTCACGGTTGATGTCGCGGCTGATCCCATCGGCGGCAAAATCCGCCGCGCCCGCGGACAGCGTATCCCGTATTTGCTGGTCGTGGGTGAGAAGGAGGCCGAAAGCGGGCAGGTCGCAGTGCGCAGCCGTTCCCAAGGTGAGGAGGGCAGCTGCCCCGTCGAGCAGTTCATCGCCCGGATCGAAAAGGAAATCGCCGAAATGGCCTGAGGGGCAGACTAGACGGAAAAATTTTCCGCTC
>JAAYYJ010000385.1 GCA_012515455.1 Oligosphaeraceae bacterium | reverse complement strand
TGGGTGAACCAGGCTTTGGCGGCGGCAGGGATTCAGGGCGATACCAGGAAGATGCCAGAACAATCCCCGGCTGAACAAATCCGCTTTGTGGAAGAACGCTCCGCCAAGTATCTGGCCCAGACTGCTATCCCCTTCAGCGAGTTTACCGTGCACGCTTTGCGGGGGATGAACCCCGGCTCTGCATCGATGGGTACCATCCTCGCCGCACTGTTTGACCGGCAGGACCTCAAGCAGCTGCCGCCCCATCATGACGCCCTGGCGGCGTGGATGTACGCTCCGCTGTGCTCAGAACTGACCGGGGAAGCCCGACATACAGAACGGTTTCTGCAAATCATGGCTAAAATCCTGCAGCGGCGTCCCTATACCCCGGAAGGAATTATGGCGGGTTCCGGGGATATTGCTGATCCGCTGAATTTCAACGGCGAATTCCCGGGGCTGGCAAACTTTACTACGGGGGGACGAATGCTGGTGGACCTGGAAATGTTCCATTTCCATGCCCCGCTTTTTGCCTCGGCGGCAAGGGTCTCGCACCAGCCCGTTTTTCTGGATCAGCTCAACCGGCTGATGCAGCACCTGCGCACGGTCAACTGCGATCCCGCCGATCATCTGCCGTGTCACTACAGCCGCAACGGCGTCCGGCACGGTGCCAAATGGGGCCGCGGCACCGCCCACATCCTGCACGGACTGACCCTGACCCTGGAAATGTGGCCTGACATTCCCCTGCGCACAGAATTGACTGCCTGGGCCGATTGCATCGGCGAAGGGCTGCTGCGCTGTCAATCGGAAGATGGCTGCTGGCACAATATTCTGGATAATCCCGTAACGCCACTGGAGACCTCCGCCACCATGGCCTTTGTCAGCTTGTTCGGCACCCTGATAAACCGGGGGTTGCTCTCGGAGCAAAAATATGGCGGCATGGTGGAGCGGGCCAGGCACGCCCTGCTGCGCCGTTGCTGGCGGGGAGGTTTTGCCGGCAACTGCGCGGGTACCGGTCTGGCGCCAGGAATGGATTACTATGTGCGGCGGCCGTTTAATTTCCTGTTTACCGGACAGCTGGCTGCCGCATTGCGGGTCTGAGACAGATATTTGTTGGCAGTGCTGCAGCGAAAAATGCGTCTGGCTGACTCTGCCCCGCAGCCTGTCCGGAAAATACCGCAGCCCCAGCGGGGTCGATAGCGCCGGTCAAGGCTGCGAAATATGGCTTGCCCAGGTAGAGGAATTAACCGGAGAAGGGATATGAACATGCACTTGCAAGCAGGGAGCAGCAACGAAATCGGTGCGCCGGGAAATACTACTCTGAATTCGTTTTTCCCGGGCGTGATATCACTGACTGGTGGTGAACTGCTGGCCATCTATACGGCCGGATCGGAGTTTGAATCCGCTGACCATCGCCCCTATTATTCGCACAGCAGTGATGCCGGACAACACTGGACGCCCGGGAAACCGCTTTTCCCCACCATCCCTCTGCCATCCGGCGGGCGCTTCAGCTGCGGTTGCAAGCCCACGCTGTATGGTGATCAAGTGCTTGCGGTCGGATATGGTTTTGAACGCGATGACCAGACCTTGAGTCTTTCAGATTATGCCACCAGGTACGGCCGTTTTCCCACATGCCGGAATTTCGTCTGTTACAGCGACTCCGGCAAGGGAGACTGGAGCAGCCCGCAGTTCATTGAGCATGCCTGGGAGGGCATTGAGACCTCCGGACCGGCGCTGGTGGATGCCCTGGGCCAGTTGCACTTTTTCGGGCCGCCTTTTGTCTTGCGCGGGCAAGTCCAGCGCGGACTCAATTATGTCAGCCACGACGGAGGGATAGCCTGGCAGGAACAAAGCCAATATTTTGAGCATCCCGGGATTGCTCCCTGGGAGACCCGTGCCTGCCTGATGCCGGATGGGCGCATCTGGCTAGTATTTTGGGCCTATGACCTGGGCAAGGAGAAACACCTCAATAATTTCCTGGTTTACTCCGATGACAACGGGCAGACCTGGAGTGAGCCCAGCGACAGCGGCATCCACTGCCAGGCAGCCAATCTGCTGGCGCTGCCGGATTATCCCGGACTAATGCTCCTGGTCGGAGCGGTGCGGGAAGGCAGCCAACCTGGCATCATGCTGCATCTGCTCAACAGCGTCACCGGCGAATGCCTGGGCGGCCAACCGCTATTGACGCTGGCAAATATGTGCAATGCAGCCGGAAAGATTGAGGCGCAGTTTGCCAGCCTGCGCTTTGGTCAACCGGGGCTGCTGCGACTGCCCGATGGCGATATCCTGCTCAGTTACTGGTCGAAGATCAATCAGCGTTACGCCTGTCACGGCCAGAGATTTTCTCTGCAGCTGGGGCAATAACCGGTATGGTTTTAGGCCCAAACGGTTCCCCGCGGACACTCCCAGCGCCCTTCCGGCGCGGATGAGCTTTTGCCCCGCCCGCGCCAATATTCGGGTCGCTCGCGATGGCACCGGCCGGGGTATGGTTCTCAGATTTCGCGGTAGAAACGCCTGATGTTGGTGTCAGTAAGCTTCTCCCAGACTCCAGCCAGCCTCTGCACCGCGGCCGGTGAGATGAACTCCGGGGCTTCAGACAGGACCATATCCAGAAAACGCCGGTCTCTTTGGCAGGACTGACGTATCCGCACCGGATCGTAGAGATGCCCCAAGTGATCGGTACCCCAGACAATGCGATCGTCCACAGCGTAGCCCGTGAGAAAAAGCTTCCTGAAAGCATCCAGGCGGTAGTAGCCCGGAGTCCCGGGCGTAAAGTCGAGATACATCTCGGTGTGCTGGTCGGGGGCCACCCGGTGGAGGTAGGCAAATTTGCCGAACAACGCGATGGCTTCGTCGCACCATGGCCAGCCGATATGAGCCAGTGCGAACACCAAATTCGGGATTTTCATCAGGAACTCGAAGGCCATGGGGTGGTTGTAGCCGGACGAAACATTCTTGTCATACAACACACCGCTATGGAAGATAATCGGATAGCCCCGTTCCGCGATGGCCCGGAAGACCTTCTCTGCCTCATGGGGGTGGAAATTGGTGCAGATCACCTTGAATGCCTTGACACCAGCCTGGATGCAGGCGTCAAGCTGCTGGTAGATATCATGTTCCAGCGGGTCAATCCACATGACCGGCCGGAAACCCGGGGCAGCCGCAGTAAACGATAGGAGTTCCTGCAGGCGATTCTGCCAGCGCTGATCCTCGCCG
>JAAYYJ010000384.1 GCA_012515455.1 Oligosphaeraceae bacterium | reverse complement strand
TCGGGATTGCCGGGATAAGCTTTAAAAACGTGATCTAAAATTACTTCTGCCATTAGTTGCTCCTTGATACCGGCATTGCGCAACACTCAATGCCGCTCTGTGTAGCCGGCGGGGTGAAGGCAGAATGCAAATATCCTGCCATCGCCGGAAAAACCTAAATGTAAACCGGCAAACACCTTTTTGCAAGGCCAGGCGGTAATTTCTCAGCGCGGTCGGGAACGGCAGCGGCTGTGCTCAGAACTGTTTGGCGAGGTAGTCCCGGACTGCATTGGCGGAGGCGGGCCACTTGTTGATCTCCCGGTCCCCGAGGATGATGATGCCCTCGATGCGCTTCTGGGCCAGAAATTCCCGCGCCTTCTCCAGCTGATAGCAGAGCAGCTCAGGCGGAGCTCCGACATCGCTGCGGCCGTATTCGTGCAGGAAGACCCCCAGGATGATGGGCTTGCCGGGGAAATTCTCTTCGCATTTCGCCAGATTTTCATCGATGTTGAGGATTTCCTCCTTATTCCAGTGCCAGAGGTTCACCACGTCGATGAACTCCTGCACCAGGCGGAAATGAATGCGTCCCAGCTCGTGTACATAAATCACCCCGTAGACCCGCAGGGCCGGGTTGTGCTTCTTGACGCCGCGGTAGATTTTCTCGAAGCGCTCGGGCAGCAGCGCATAGCGGAACGAGGTGCAGAAGTCGTCGCACATCGCGCCCACGATATTGGGATACTGCAGGGACAGCCGGCTCAGCAGCTCAGCATTCTCCTCTTCGCTGTTGGCCAAGGCCCCGGGAGTGCGGCAGTTGCTGTTGACCTGACAGAGCATCTTCGAGTATTTGCTGTGCAGGCTCAGCATCTTCTCTGTGGTCGGGCCATAGACATAGACCACATTCCGGGCCTGAAAGAAGTCCGCGCCCCGGACCAGCGTGTCGTCGGCCATTGAACCGCCCCAGTACGGAGTCGGGCCGCCCCAGACCCAGACCTGATCCGGACTCAGCCGGGCCAACTTCGCCGGCGGGGTGCGCTGCGCCTGGGCCAGGATTTCCCGGATCACAGTATCGACCGCCTCGTTCTGCGGTTGAATCTGCTCGTACCAAGTGCAGTTCAGTTCACCAACCAGGGGGTCATCCTCAACATAGCCCGCCGGGCGCGGGGCACAGGCCGTGCCCAGGTGGTACCCGGGCTGCTTGATGAGCTCGTTGTGACGGATAATCAGTTTCTCCAGAGCATAATCTAATTTCAGCTGCAGTGGGTACGGAATCTTCATCTGACACCTTTCTTGGGTTAAACCGATAAACCGGAAGCAGAGGAATAGAGCAGCGGACGGCGCACACCACGGCTGCCCCCCCAGGCCGGGATGGTCCAGCAGGGCAACCCCCAGTGCAGAATAATATAACCGCCAGGCCGGACATAACAACCGCAGGAGACAAAATGCCCTGACCGCACGCCCCGGACCGGAGACCATTTTCACCCGTTCTGCTTTTTCCGGCCCGGGGCTGCCAGGAAGCGGGCAAAGCCAGGGTCGGATGGTATATTATACAGAATAACAAAGTTGGCGGCCACAGCAGCAGCAGAACTGCTGCAACGTCACGGCCTGGCTGGGGACATTATGGAAGCAAGTTTCGACCAACTGCCTGTCCTGCATTCTTTTGGCGTCCGCCTCTTCGACTTGTTCTGGCGCACCCACTTCCACGAAGACCGGGTCTGCGAATTCCATTTCATCCGGCACGGCAAACTGCGCCTGGAATTCACCAGCCGGGGTTTCGAGGCGGGACCGGGGGATATCGTGATTATCCCCGCCAATACCCGCCATTGTGACAAATTCGACCCCGGCCGGGAGTTCGAGGTCTTTATGGCCTCATTTTCCTGGGGACCGGCTGAAGTGCCCTTCTTCGCCCGGCTGCCCGGGCCGGTGGTCCATGTCCAGAACGACGAACAGCGCGGGCGCATCCGCCAGACCCTGGAGGGACTTTATCTGGGGGCGAACCGCGATACCGATTTCGATCAGCTGCTCTGCCGCTCGATTTTTCATACCGTGCTGCTGTCAGTGCTGAAGATCACCACCGGGCAGTCCAGCGGGGATTCTTCGGCGGAGCAGCTTTCGGCTGCCGACAAGAAGAAGCATTGGCTGATTGCTGAGGTCAAACGCTATATCAACCGCCATTTCCAGCAGCAGATCACCCTCGATGATCTGTCTACCTTTCTGGGAGTCAGCCAGTACCATCTGTCACGCATTTTTAATGAAGAGAGCGGCTTCTCGCTGCCGGAGTATTTGACCATGATCCGCATGGAACGGGCCAAGGTCCTGCTCAGCGAAGGGCGTCTCAACATCTCCCAAGTGGCGTACCAGGTCGGTTATGAGGACAGCGGATATTTCTCCAAGGTCTTCAAAAAACACTTCGGACAAAGCCCCAGCAGTATCACCCTGTCACAACCAGCCAGGAGAGTCTGAGCTTATGTTCCCCGCAACCGTTAAGGTTAATCTCACCAATATCCTCGCGAACTGGAAATTCTTCGCGGCGCTGCGCCCGCACTGCCGCATGGTGCCGGTCATAAAGTCCGATGCCTACGGGCACGGGCTGCCTCAGGTCGCAGAGGCACTGCAGAGGGCCGGAGCATCGCACCTGGCCGTATTCACTACCGGAGAAGCCCGCACTGCGCGTCAGGCCGGATTCCGGGGCGAAATCTGGGTCCTGCAGGGAATCCTGCCGGATGAAATTCCCATCGCCGCTGAGCTCTCCCTGACCTCCGCCTGCTGGAGTCTGGAGAATGCGCGTCTGCTGTCCGAATACGGGCAGTCCCACGGCTTGAGCTGGCGGCTGCACCTGAAGGTTGATACCGGCATGAGCCGCCTGGGCTTTCTGCCCGCGGAAGTGCCTGCGGCCATCCGCGCCTTGCAGGCTTTGCCTAATCTCGAACTGTGCGGCTGCTTTTCCCACCTGGCGGTCTCCGCTCAGCCGGAACACCCGGTTACCCGCAAACAAGTCCAGACCTTCCGCGACCTCCTGCCGCTGCTGCCGGCAGGCTGCCGGGAGAACCACCTGTGCGCCACCGAGGGTATCCTCAATGACCTGGCGCCGGAACTGCCTTTCGCCCGTCCGGGCATCGGCCTGTACGGTTATTCCGAGACCGCCGCCTTCGCCGGCAAACTCCGTCCGGCAATGAGCCTGCAATGCCGCATCGCATCGGTTAAGACAGTCCCGGCCGGGGCGTTCGTGTCCTACGGCTGCCAACTGCAGCTGCAACGGGACAGCCGCCTGGCGGTACTGCCGTTCGGCTACGCCGACGGTTATCCGCGTTGCCTCAGCGGCGCGGCCGAGCTGCTGCTGCAGGGCCGGCGGATACCGGTTCTGGGCCGGGTCTGCATGGGGATGATCATGGCCGACGTGACCGACCTGCCCGGGGTTGCCCCCGGCGACCAGGCCTTGCTCCTGGGGCAGCAAGGCGAGAATTCGCTCTGGGCGGACGAGCTGGCGGCAAAGGCCCATACTATCTCCCATGAGATAATCTGCGGACTGGGAAAATATCCGCATCGAGTCTGGGAGCAGCCCTGAAGTGATAAGATAGTTCCCGGTCTGGTCCGCGGCCGTCATTGACAGTCAGGAGCTGGGCCGCAACGAGGGAAGGTGCATGCGTCTTACGGTTATAATTCCAGTTTACAATGAAGAGGCGACAATCACCGGCGTCATTGACCAGGTCCGGGGGTGCGGCCTGCCGGATTTGCAGATAATTGTCGTCAATGACTGTTCCCAGGACGGCACCCGCGCCCGCCTCGAGGCACTGCCGCCGGCCAGTGATCTGCTGATTGTGCATCATGAGCAGAATCGGGGCAAGGGCGCGGCCATCCGCACCGGCCAGGCACTGGTCGCCGGTGATGTCGTGGTGGTCCAGGATGCAGACCTGGAGTACTCCCCCAGCGAATTTCCCCGGATGCTGCAGTTTATCGAGAACGGCAAAGCCGATGCAGTGTACGGCAGCCGCTATTCCGGCAGCACCACCCTGGTCGATTCTTTCTGGCATTTTTACGGCAACAAACTCATCACCGGATTCTTCAATCTGGTGGCCAATCTGCATTTGACCGATATGGAGACCTGCTACAAGATGGTCCGGGCCGATATCTTCAAATCCCTGCAGCTGACCAGCGACCGCTTCGGCTTCGAACCGGAAATCTCCGCCAAGCTGGCCAAATTGCGCTGTCGCATTTACGAGGTCCCCATCGAATACCGGCCGCGGCGCAGCAGCCAGGGCAAGAAAATCGGCTGGAAGGACGGCGTGGCCGCGTTCTGGCATATTATTAAATTCAACCTCCTGAGTTGAGCGCTGTCTCAGGCAGCCTCACCAAACGCATTTCGAATGCCCAGGCGAAGCAGAGGAGATATCATACGATATGAGCAAAAATCAGTCTGCGCTGATCGGGAATTTGCGCGAGGATGACAGCCGGGCCTGGTGCCTGCTGGCGGCGGCACTGTTCCTGCTTCGGGTCACGCCCTGGAGCATGGCGGAGCTGTGGTTCGACGAGGTGCTGACTCTGCAGTACTTTGCCATCGGGGGGGAGAATGCGACCTTCCTGGACATTTTCCGCAACTACAGCATGGCCAACAACCACTTCCTGAACAGCGCCGTGTACTGGTGGTGGGTCCGATTCCTGAACTTTAACTTTACCGCCCATGTCCTGCGCTGGCCATCGCTGGTTTTCGCCTTGGCTACCATCGCTGTGGTGGTCCTGCACTGGCGTTATTTTCTGGGCCGGCGCTGGGCCGCCCTGGCGGCCGTGATGCTGGGTATCAGCCCGGTGTTCGGAGCTTTTGCTTACCAGGTCAGGGGGTACTCCCTGGCCATGTTCCTGGCCACAGTTGCATTGTCCGGGGCAATGGAAATATCCTTCGGGCAGTTGCGCCGGGGCCAAATGCTCGCCTGCACGGCCTGCCTGCTTTTGCCCCTGGTGATGCCCAGCGCGGCGATGCTGGCACCCAGTCTGGCACTGCTCATTTTTTTGCAGCAGCGCAGTGAGAAACACTCCTGGCGGTGCGCGTTGGCGCGGTCACTGCCCTGTCTCCTGGCCGGTATGCTGGGCGGTTCCTACTACCTGACGCTCTGGCAGCAGTTCCAGCGCGCCAGTCAGGAAGCCGGGGGATGGATCAGCTCCTGGGAGGCGGCCGGAGCAATCGCGCTGGGATTCCTTGCCCATGCCGGCTTTTTTGCTCTGCCATCCCTGGGGGGATTCCTGTTTTCCCGCTGGCGGGGCAGGTGCAGCCCGGGGCTGCTGGGCAGTTATGACCGGCAGCTGTGGTTCTGCTGCGTCCTGCCCATTATTATGCTGCTCTGCCTGCGGATCGGCGGGCGGGCGCCTTTCCCGCGGGTGTTCCTGATTTATCTACCGGTGGTGACTCTGGCTGCGGTCTGGGGCGCCCAACGGCAGGGGCTGCTGCGTCGGGCCAGAATCATTTATCCGGCAGTGGTGATTTTGCTGACCGGCAGCCTGCTCGAGAATATCTGCAGTCATTTGACCCGCCGGGAGGTTCTGGCCGGCCATTCACCGCAAAATCTCCTGCAGCAATATTATCGTGGTGCGTCTGACAACCATGAGGTGGTATCGTTTCTGAAGGAGAAGGGATTGGCTCTGGGCAGTCTGGTGCTGGTCAATGAATTTGATGCGACCAGCTTCCTCTTCTACTGGCAGCTTGCGGAACTTCCGCCGCAGGCGGTGCTGGCCGCCAACCGTGCGCCTCAGGATTTCTATCAGCAGAAGAATCTCTCCCAGATGCAGCTGTTCGTACTGGCCCGCAATGAAGTCGAGGCCCAGCAGTTGTTCCAGCGGGCCGGTCAGCATGGGCCTTTTCACCAAGTCCTGCAAACTGATTTGCGGACCCTTTTTGCCCCCGGCACCCGCAGCCGCTTCTGGCCCAGCCAGGAGCAGAACCAGCAGCCGCCGGACCAGACCTGGATCAATAAATAAGCGCTGCGGAATCAGCCTTGGCCGAAGCGCTGCAGCTCGTACTCAGTAATATATTCTTCCATCTGGCGCAGTTCCTCGGGCTGGAGCTTGCCGCTGCCGGCGGCCAGTGCCAGCAACTCCCGGGCAGTGCGCTCAGGGTGCGGCGGCAGGTGCAGGCGTTTTTCCCAGCGGCGGGCGAATGCAGCATAGCTGTTGGCCAGGCGGCGCTGCCGCGGGGTCAGGGGCAGCAGTTCCGGACGGCGTTGCCGGCGCCAGTACCGGTACTGCAGAAAAGCCAGCAGCAGCGCTGCGCTCACCCCGACCGGATTCCAGAACAGACCCCACAGAAGCTGCAGGGCGGAGACTACTGCCATGGCCATAAAACCGCGCTGGACATCCGCCAGGCTCTTGCTCCAAAGGTGCTGCAGGCGGTCGAAAAATGCGCTCAGGGCGGTCCACTGCTGCTCGTACTGCCGCAGCCCGGCCGGCGGGGTGGGATCGAGGCTCAGCCAGCGCTGGCTGAGCCGGTCATAAGCCTCGACCCAGGCGTGCGCATGGCCTTGCCGGGCGACAAAATAGCTCCCGCTGGGGTGCCGTTCCCAGCAGATGAATCCAGTCACATAGCGGGCCGGGATGCCATTCTGACGCAGCAGCAGAACCGCTGCTGAGGCGAACAGCTCGCAATGACCGGCCCGGGTGTTCTGGAGAAAATGCAGCACCGGATCGCCGTCTGCGGTAACCGCCAGCTGCCGGCGGCCCTGCGGACGGGCGGATTCCCGATAGGCGCGCCGCAGCTGTCGCCGCAGGCTGGGGCTGGCGGTCTGCGGCAGGCGAGGTTGCTCATCTTTGAATGGACCCAGGCGGTAGACGAAATTTTCCTGCAGGTATTCTGCCAGCAGCCGCAGCCGCAGGTAGTCCGAGGAGGCCTCCTGCCAGCCCTCGATGTTCTGGCAGAACTGGGCCAGAGCCGGTCTGATTTCAGCGGGCAGGGTCAGGTATTGTTCGGCGACCAGGTCTGCTTCCCGAGGCAGATCGAAGGCGGCATGCGCATCGCGCTGCCGGGGAGTGTAGGCGCGGTATCCGGCCTCGCGCTTCCATTTTTCTGTTTTCAGCTGGCCGTCCTGACCCACGCTTAGGGATTCGGCGGCCAGATCGATGCCGACGAGAGGTGAGGGGACGGGCAGCTGGGGCGAATAGAATCCCCCGGCATAATAGAGGTCCCATTGGGAACTGGGGAGGTCCAGGTAGTCCTCGCGGCGGTACTGACTCAGGGCGAGAAGACCTTCCTGTTCGGTAATCCGCAGCGGGACAGGCAGGGATTCCAGCGGGTTGTTCCAGCGTCCCTGCTCATAATTACTGAAGCAGCGGGCGCGCAGGTATCCTGGCGCAGTTTCGCCGATGACTCGCAGCAGCACCCGCCGGTCCTGCTTGCCGCCATCGAACCAGAAGGGCAGATTCAGGTCGACTTCATCGGCAAAGAAGGGCCTGATGCGTGGCCGCAGCTGCCGGATCAGCGAACGTCCGCCCATGGCCAGCAGTGAATGCTCGAGGTCCCTGATTTCCCGTTCGAATTTCTGATGCAGGGTCAGTACGCCCCAGATAGTCGCGGCCAGCAGGATCAGGCTGGCGGCCTGGGCCCAGCGGTGCAGGGACCGGCCGTTCTCATTGCGCTGGCGCTGCCGGGTCAGTTTGAGCAGCAGCAATGACAGTGCCAGTTCAATGCCGGTCAGGCAGTTGAAAGCCAGGCGGTAGTTGCTGTTGATCCAGGCATTGCCCCACAGCCAGCGGGTGTTGACATGGTTGAATTGCACCACGTCGCCGCAGGTGCCGAGGATGAAGAGTACTGCGGTCAGGGTCGCCCCGCAGGCCAGGCTGGGATAAGGGAAAAGACAGCTGGCAATCGCGAGGTTCAGGGCGAAGGCGCAGTAGTATTCCGGGCGGAAGAAGAAGCTGAAGAAGCCCAGGCGCCCGCGCTCATAGGGGAACAGGTAGGCCAGCATGGTTCCCACGATGAGGGCCGCCAGCAGGCTGTAGGTCACCGTGCGGTCGCTGACCGCCAGGGGCCGGCGGCGGGTGAACAGCAAAACCAGGCCGCCCATCAGCATCAGCGGCAGATGGGGAAGATCAGCCAGCAGACCAACAAAGGCGGCCGCCAGCAGCAGCTGCACACTGACGGTGATGCGGCCGGCCAGGCTGAGGGCCGGCGTGGTTTGCTCCAAGGTGGTTTTCATAAACACTGTTCTGATTCAGCCAGAGTACCAGGAAGAGGGCGGAATGCGCCCCCGGGGAAAAACTGCGGCTCACTGCTGTTGCCCCGGAGTGGAGCAGGCCAGGGGCGGCGGCACTAACCCCGGCCCGGGACAACGTGGTACTTACAGGGCGGTGATCTTCCCGGCCAGGATATCGGCCGGGCGGAGGATGCTGGCTTCCGCAGGCGTACCCCAATTTTCACTCAGCAGCAGCAGCTTAACCGACACTTGCCGCCGGCGCAGATTCTGCAGAAACTCCTGCCGCTCCTGGTCATAGCCGAGCAGTATCACCACCGCATTGCCCAAGTCCGCTATCTCATCCAGAATCGCGGCATTGAGCTTCTGCAACGTCGGCTTGGTCTCCGGCTCGACCTCCGCCAGCACATCCAGCAACGCATTCAGGGAGGCGACATGCCGCCCGGCCTGCAGCCGGCGGACCTCCTGGCCGGCAGCGAAGAGGTCAATCAGACAATCACCGTCCAGCAAAAATTTCGCCACTGCGGCAGCCAGTGACAAGGCGGCTTCGAGTTCGGGCAGGGGGCCGTCCAGCAGGGCTGTGCTGCGGGCCCGGCTGCGGGCCAGCAGCTGCCGCAGGCGCTGGGGGAGTCGTTGCGGCGGCGGCTGTTGGCCGATGCAGGTGTCGACAATCAGAGCGGTACGGCTGATGACTTCGTCTTTGTATTCCTTGACCACCAGATCGCCGCGGCGGGCGCTGCTGGGCCAGTGGATATGCCTGGGGTTGTCCCCTTCGCGGTAATCGCGGCAGCCCTGGAAATCCAGGAAATCGTTCAGCGCCAGCACCCGGTCCAGGCCGCTCTTCTGTAATTTCCGTCCCGAGGGCAGGAGCAGTTTTTGCAATGGGTGCCAGGACGGATGGACAATCAGGGTGTCATGCCGGGAGCTGCCGCTGGAATGCCGGCAGATACCGAAGGGGAAATCCGAGGTGCCGCTGGTCTGCCCGAGAAAATACTTGCCGCGTCTGGCGACCAGATAATGGCCTTGCAGCTCTTGCCGGCTTCGGCCAGGCAGGCTGCTGGCCGAGGCCGGACTCAGGCAGCGGAACCAGCGCTGGCCCAGGCTACGGTCCATCTGCAGCCGGAAGACGGGCAGCCAGGCCCGGTTTTCGACTGTATACAAGATTTGGAACGGCTGTCCGGCGCAGGTGCGCTCCGGCAGCCGGCGGCTGATTCTGAGACGCGGCCAGAAAATAATACCCAGTGCCATGTCGCAGCAGAACAAGCTCAGGAGCACCAGTATCAGCAGCCGGACCTGCGCTTCCGGAATCAGGCTGCTGTGCAGGGTGAACAGGGCTGCGGCCGGGATGACGCAGAGGGCCGGCAGGCTGAAGATGCGCGTGCCCCAGCCCAAGGCCCACCAGAAGCTCATGGCTATGGGCGAACGGTATCTCGACCCGGCCGGGCGGCGGGCATAACAGCGCGGGCCCGCCAGAAACCAGGCCATGCGGCGCTGGTAATGTCCGGACAGCCAGCGCCAGAGCGCCCGCAACGGCGGGGCAGCAGGATGGACAGAGCTGATGGCAGGCATCGGCAATAAATGGTGCTGCAGTTGATGCTGAACCGCGCGCTTACCCCTGTCTGCTCCTGCTCAGGGCTTCCTGGCATTCCAGGCCGGCTGGTCATATTTGCGGGCTGCTCGGTCCGCAATGGCCTGCAGCAGTTCGGGCGCGGGAAAGAAGGGCGTGGTTTCCACCTGCATGATTTCGGCCAAGCCCTGCAGGAGATGGGCGGCCAAGGCGGGGCGGGGCACGGGCAGCGGCCCGCCAAAATGCAGGCTGCCCTGGTGCAGGATGCCGTCCTTGGTGCGGCGTTGAGCGCTGCCGGCGACCTTGCGCTGCTCGAGCAGGATATCATAGCGGGTGGGGTTGGTGAAGCAGACCATGGAGGAGCGGTCCACCTCGGCGGCGATTTCCTGTTCCGAGAGGCTGGCTGGCATATCCAGATGCAGGAGCGCGGCCTGTACCGAGCGATTCAGCCAGTCGTAGCTGTGGAGGCGGTTCAAGCCGGTCAGCCAGTGCCCGGCCGGGAACAGCACCGTGTAGGTGAAATCGAAATCATGGTACACCACCCCGCCGCCAGTCGGACGGCGCACCACGGCATAGCCCGCGGGAGCGGCGGAGAGGCTCTGCACATATCCCAGCGAGACGGCTTTGCGGTCCCATTCATAAAAGCGCAGCAACGGCCGGCCGCGGCTGCAGGCGGTCTCCAGCAGCACTTCGTCGGCAGCCATATTGAACGCCGGAGAATGCTGTCCGTCTTGCCAAAAATCCCACAATTCGCTCATGTCGCGGCAGTATTAGAATTCGAAGACTGAGTCGCTGAGGCGTCGTTTCAGTTCGTTCAGCACGGCACTCTCGGCGGCCAGGTCCGGGGCGAAGAAGGTCGCGCTGAAGCGGACGAAGTGCCCGACATCATCCCAGGGGACGGTGCTGACCAGCTTGTCAGTGATCAGCCACTGGCTGAATTCCTCCGCGCTGGCAAAACGCCGGCCGTTTTTGACCCCCTTGGGGATTTCGACGTAGAGGAAGAACGATCCCTCCGGCATCCGGGCATTGAAGCCGAGCTGGCGCAGCGTCTCGACCAGCGCCGCCAGCCGCCGGCGGTACTTCTCGCAGATGCGCGGGGTGATGGCCCTCTGGTTGGCCAGAGCCTGGGCGGCGGCTTTCTGGATGGCCAGGAACTGCCCGCTGTCGGCATTGTCCTTGACCGTGGCGAAGGCTTTGACTGCGGCGGGGTTGCCGCAAATCCAGCCCAGGCGCCAGCCAGTCATATTGAAGCCCTTGGACATGCTGTGCAGTTCGACTGCGTATTCCATGCCGCCGGGGCGGGAGAGGATGCTCAAGGGCTGGCCCGTGAAATTCAGGGGTGCGTATGGTGCATCCACGACCAGAAGGCACTGGTTTTTACGGGCGAAAGCGATCGCCCGGTCATAGAATTCCGGGGTGGCGGAAGCGCCGGTGGGGTTGTTCGGGTAATTCAGATAGATCAGTTTGCAGCGTTTTTTCTGGTCTGCAGTCAGGCTTTCCAAATCGGGCAGGAAAGCGTTTTCCTGCAGCAGCGGGAGATTGACCACCTCGCCGCCCAGGTATTTGGTCCAGGTACCCAGGACCGGATAGCCGGGGATGGTCATTACGGTGATGTCACCGGGGTTGATGAAGCAGGCGGGCAGGAGCGTCAGCGCAGACTTGCTGCCGATGCTGTGATTGACTTGCGTGTCTGCGCACAGGCTGACACCGTAGAGCTCCTGCATATATTTGACTACCGCGTTCTTGAATTCCTGGCAGCCATTGTCGGAGTAGAAGCGGTTCTCCAGTTTCGCCGCCTCAACGGACAGCGCGGCGACCACTTCCGGGAAGGCCTTGTCGTCAGGTTCGCCTACGCCCATGTCGATCAATTCGATATCGGGATGCGCTTTGCGGGCCGCGGCTTTGGCACGCTTGATCTTCTCGAACTTATAGATCGTGGTGTCTTTGCCGAAGGATGCGCCGCCAATGCGCTCGGCGAACAACGATTGCAAATAACTGTCTGACATCAAACGCTCCTCTTGCTGAAATAATTAGCTCACTGACCGCAGCATTTCTTGTATTTTTTGCCGCTGCCGCAGGGGCAGGGTGCATTGCGGTTGATTTTGGCGCTTTCCCGCACGATGGTCTTGCTCGGACCGGGCAGCTGCGCTTCCTGCTCCTCTTTGCTCGGGGGATGGAACAGCTTCACCAGTTCGACCTTCGGATCCGTAAAACTGCTGTCGTAATTCTGCAGCAGCAGTTTCTTCAGCTTGTCCTGTCCCAGGCCGAAAAACATCTGCAGGGTCTTCTCCGGCAGCAGCTGGGCCAGCTCCGGACCGCCTTGGTGGTAAAAATGCAGCACCTGGGCCTGCAGATTTTTCCCGTCAATGGCAATGGCATTGACAATCATGGCCATGGCGAGCTGCGGATTTTTCAGCCCGCCCAGATTTTTTTCCAGCAGCAGGCGCAGGACTTTACTGATTTCCTGGCTGCTGTTGGTTTTGCTTAGCCAGCGGAACAAAATGGACATCAGCAGCTGCTCGCGCACCATATCCGGCAAGTCCGGCTCGAGCATCATTTCTCCCAGCAGGGGCAGCTGCTCGGGCCGGAGCATGCGGCTGAGGACTTTGGGCATCTCATTGAACATCCAGTCGTCCTGGGGGAAAATTGCGGCCGTGTCCGGGTGGCGCAGGATGGTCAGGAAATCATCCTGAGCCTCCTGGTCGCCAGCCAGAGCCAGATACAGCAGTGCCAGGCGCAGTTCCTGCCGGGCGGGAGCCTCTTGCAGGCTGTCGGGTTGTGCGGCCGCCTCGGCCACGATGCTGCGCATGGCGGGCAGATGGTTCTGCCGTTCAGCCAGCCAGGCTGGAAAAGCCTCAGTGATTCTTGCTTCATTGTCTTGAGCACGCAGAAGGATGCGGAGTGCTTGTGTGTCCATTGATGCTGATTCAATTGGTTTGGGAAAAGAAATGCGGCAAAAACATACTATAATCTGTTTGCCGGTAATCTCCAGTCCTGTGCTGCAAGGGGCAGTGCTCTGCGGCGCGGGAGCAGCCAGGAACTGGTGATTAGACAAAAAAACCGCCGGCGGGGGCGTGTGGCTGGTCCCCGCCGGCGGTGGTGGATGGGCAGGAATCAGACGCCTT
>JAAYYJ010000383.1 GCA_012515455.1 Oligosphaeraceae bacterium | reverse complement strand
TCCTTTTCCAGTTCCGGGATGATGCCGCGGACCACCTTAGGGAGTATCTGGTTTCTGCTCTGCAGCAGTGCGGAGCCCTCAATGACCGGCGCGCTTTTGACGCCATGGTGTTTGAGTTTCTCGATGATCTCCAGGGGGGTCCGGAATGTGCTTTCCAGCATGGGATAGACCACCAGGTGGGCCTGCATGTTCATAATGCCCTTCCTGATATCACGGTCGAAGCCGGCCATTACCGAGCTGACGATCAGTAGAATGGCCACGCCCAGGGTCGGTCCCAGAATCGACAGCAGGGTGATGATCGAAATGAAGGTGCGCTTGGGGCGCAGATATCGCAGAGCCAGAAAAATATCGGCGGTCAGTTTCATGCGGGTCTTTCATCGGAAGACAGGAAATTTTAATACTATAATCTGCTGAGATGGGAATGCAATTGCGGGGAAAATTGCATTCGTGCATTATATTAGGAATCATTGCTGCTGATCAGTGCAGCTTGGTCGATCCGGGGTATGCGGCATTGCGGGCTGACCGGTTGGGCAGTGATTTCAGGAATGTTTATAATTGTTGGGCTGCTGCCGAGGTGTTCTGGCGGAGTATTTCCTGCGGGCAGTCGGGTCCGGAGTGATGTTACAGGAGAAGAGATTTATGCAGCGCAGGATATTGCTCACCGGCGGAGCCGGTTTTATCGGTTCGGCGGTGGTGCGGTTATTGATTGAGCATACTGACTCGGAGGTCTGTGTACTGGACAAGCTGACCTATGCCGGCAATCTGGCCTCGCTGGCCAGCGTATCCCGGCATCCCCGCTACCATTTTGCCCGGATGGACATCTGCGACAAGGCGGGAGTGCAGCGCATCTTTGCCGATTTCCAGCCCACCCAGGTGATGCATCTGGCGGCCGAGACTCATGTGGACCGCTCAATTGACGGCCCGGAGGCCTTCCTGCAGACGAACATCTTCGGAACGTACAATCTGCTGGAGCAGTCGCGCCGCTATCTGGCGGAACGTCCCGAGGCCGAACGCGAGTCGTTCCGCTTCCACCATATCTCCACCGATGAGGTGTATGGCGACCTCTCCGGACCAGAGGATTATTTCCGGGAGGACACGCCCTACGCTCCCAGTTCGCCATATTCTGCCAGCAAGGCCTCCAGTGATCATCTGGTGCGGGCCTGGCAGCGCACTTATGCTCTGCCGGTGCTGATTACCAACTGCTCGAACAATTATGGCCCCTACCAGTTTCCTGAAAAATTGATACCCTTGATGATTCTCAATGCGGTGGACGGCAAAGCGCTGCCGGTATACGGCCGCGGCGAGCAGGTCCGCGACTGGTTGCAGGTCGAGGACCACGCCCGGGCTTTGCTACGGGTCTTGTGCAGCGGTCGTCCGGGGCAGACCTACAATATTGGGGGAAACAGCGAGAAGAAGAATATCGAGGTAGTGGAGGCGGTTTGTCAGCTTCTCGACGAGCTGCAGCCGCGTTCGGACGGGCAGACGTACCGTTCCCAGATGACTTTTGTCAAGGACCGTCCCGGGCACGATCTGCGGTACGCCATAGATGCCGGCAAAATCCGGCGTGAGCTGGGCTGGGAACCGCAGGAGAGCTTCGCCAGCGGATTGCGTAAGACCGTGGAGTGGTATTTGGCGCAGCGGCATCTCTGGTGCCGTGAGGTGCAAGAGGGGAAGTACCAGCGCGAGCGCCTGGGCATTGGCGATTCGAGGCCGTGAGGCGCCGGAGGGGGAGTACCAGCGCGAGCACTTGGGCCTTGGCGATTCGAGGCCACGAGGTGACGGAGGGGAAGTGCCGGCGCGAGACCCGGGCCTTGGCGGTTCGAGGCCGCGAGGCGCAGAAGGGGCACTACCGGCGCGAGCACCTGGGCCTTGGTGGTTCCAGCCCGTGAGGTGCCGGAGGGGATAGTATCGGAGCGAGCACCCGGGCCTTGGCGGTTCCAGGCCGTGATCCTGTTGCCCGGGGTGGGTCATGCGCCGGTTATTCCCGCCGCCAGAACTGTTTTAGGCTTGCCGGTTCTTTCCTGGTAAAAGGCTGGAAAATCCAAGAGTTTCTGGTAAACTGCATTTGGGGGCTGGCCAGCCCGGTAAAAATCAGTTATTTTTTCGCATGCCATTTTGGT
>JAAYYJ010000382.1 GCA_012515455.1 Oligosphaeraceae bacterium | reverse complement strand
TGGACCATACCCTGCGCAGTGTCACTGTGCCGGGCTCCGTCACCCTGGTCGAGGACTGGGCGTTCGCAGAATGCTTGCACCTGCAAACCGCCCGTTTCCTGGGCCCGCCTCCGGAATTCGGCAGCGATGAAATCTTCCCGACGTCTACCTACCAGTGGGGCCTGCCCGTCAATTGTGTTGTTCTGGCCTTCCCGGGTTGCGGCTGGGATGAGCAGTACAATCGCTGGCAGGACAGAAAACAGGACCTGCGCGGCGATATGAGCGACCAAGAGTGGGAGGATTACTGCTACCGGGCAGACGAATGGACCTTCTATGGCGCAGTGGATTTGCTGATTGAGGGATTTATGCCGCCGGTGATAACCCTGAATCAGGATGGTACTGCAAGCATCAGTTGTTATGCCCCCCAGGGACAGGAGGAACCGGCAAAAACCATCGTGCTTCACTATACCACCGACGGCAGCGCACCAGACGATGAAGCCGCGCAGTACGCTGGGCCCTTCCCGATACCGCCGGCATGCCAGAGCATTCAGGCCGTGGCCTACTATCAGGACGACAGCGGACAGGCCAGCGCCATTGGCACAGTGGTGATCCCCGTTGCCGAGCCTGAACCCGGCAATCCCGACGCACCTTGGCTGGAAGTGCAGCACAACACCCCAACCGGGGAATCGGTCTGGCAGGCCCCGGCCAATGACGCGCTGGAGAACCGCCATATCGCGACCTTCGCCGGTGCCGGCAGCCTGAACTTCTGGTGGAAGATGGATTCTTCGGCCGGGACGTACAAACTGCAGCACAACGGTCGGCAAATACTGTCCCGGCAGTCGTACCTGCCCTGGGAGCTGGTCGAGCTGTCAGTCAGTGGAAACGGCACCCATACCTTCACCTGGACCTTCTCACCCGGACCAGACAATGCCCTACCCTCGCCGGACACCGCCTGGCTGGGCGGAATCACCTGGCGGAGTGCCGCCTCCGGCGGACCGCAGTATCGCCATCTTACAGTCTACAACGGTGCGGTCAGCGGGCAATACCAGGTCGGACAGACGGTTGAGGTCCTGGCGGATATCCTCGACACCGCCACCTTTAGCCGCTGGAATATCATCGACGGTCTGGAAGGTGCGCTGCAGGGGAATTCTTTCGTCATGCCCGATAATGACGTGATTCTGCAGGCGGTTTACCGGGTTTCCCACTGCTACAGCCTGAATCCCGGCTGGAATCTGCTGGGCAGCTACTGGCAGACACCGTCAGGAGATAACCTCGAAAATACCTGGGTTTATGTCCACGACCCGGAAAAACTGACTTATGTCCGCCGGCGTCTGGCAGAACTCAGCGGCATTCAATCATTCTGGATATTCAACGCCGGAGACACGGTGCAGGACCTTGAACTCTCCGGTGAAATCAGCGACCAGGACGCACTGGCTGGGAGAGGCTGGGTGATGCAGGCCGGCAACGCCGTCGAGGGGACCACAGACAGCTACCTCTTCGCCCCCAACAAACGGCAATTCCAGAAACTGCCGGCCGAAGAAGAGCAGGACCCCTGGCTGGGATACTGGCATTACCGCCCGGAATAAAATTCGGGGGCACCAGTCCCGGAGCCCGCAGCGCCAGCGGGCTCTGGGATTGTTCATCTGGATAAGCTCAGTATTCGCAGCCCAGCAAGAGGGTCTTCTCGATGGCCAGTTTCCCATCTTGGAAGCGCGCCTGGACGAATGTCGCCTCACTGCCGGCCCTGAGGTCGGGCAGATCGATATTGGC
>JAAYYJ010000381.1 GCA_012515455.1 Oligosphaeraceae bacterium | reverse complement strand
GATCTGATATCCCGGTGAGGGCTTGCCCATGGAACCGGGTTTGGGAGTCATCCACGGCCAGTTGGCAGTGGTGACCACCAGCTCGGTCTGGCCGAAGGCCTCCATCAGGCGCAGACCGGTCTTCTCCAAAAAGCGATTGTAGACCTCGGGATTAAGCGGTTCGCCCGCCACCACTGCGTATTTCAGGCAGCTCAAGTCGTACTGGCTGAGGTCCTCCTTGATCAAAAAACGGTACACCGTGGGCGGGGCACAGAAACTGGTAACCTGGTGCCGGATCAGGTTCCGCAGCATATTGGCGGCTTCGAACTTGTCGTAGTCATAGACAAAGACCGCCGCCCCGGCCAGCCACTGGCCGTAGAGTTTGCCCCAGACTGCCTTGGCCCAGCCGCAGTCGGCCACAGTGTAGTGCAAACCGCCGTCCTGGACATTCTGCCAGTATTTGGCAGTGAGAATATGGGCCAGAGGATACTGGTGGTCATGCACCACCATCTTGGGAAAGCCGGCGGTGCCGGAAGTGAAGTAGATCAGCAGAATATCCGTGTTGGCATTGCGCTCCGGACGCGGCGGTGCCGGGAACTCTGCCGAGCTTTCGGCAAACAGCTGCTGATAATTCAGCCAGCCGGGGCGCTCTCCGCCCAGGGATATCTTGATCTGCAGCAGACCCCCGGTCGCCTGCTGCGCCAGATCAATCTGCCCCAGCAGATCATCAGAATCGACGGCCAGGACCGCCTTCACCCTGGCATTCTCAATGCGGTAGCTGATATCGTGCTCCTTGAGCATATGCGTGGCTGGAATGCCAATCGCACCCAGCTTGTGCAAAGCCATCAGAACGGGCCAGAATTCATGCCGGCTCTTCAGAACCAGCATCACCGCATCTCCCCGGCCGATACCGCAACCCTGCAGCATATTTGCCACCCGGTTGGTCCGCCGGCGCAATTCCCCGAACGTGACCGTCTGGTCCTGGTCGTGCTTGTCATCGCACCAGACCAGGGCCACCCGCTCGGGCTCTTCGTCAGCATAGACATCCAGCACATCGTAGGCGAAATTGAAGTGCTCGGGGGCGCAAATCTGGAAATTGCGGTAGAAATCCTCATACGAGGAGAACTCGGTCTGCTTCAGGAAACGTGGCAAAAGGGACATCTAAACACCTCACCCTGCTCGGATTGTTCAATGGCCCGGCAATGTAGAGGGGACATTGCCGGGAAACACTCGCCCGGCCAGCCGGTCCCAGGCGATCAGCCCGCCGCTCAACCGCTGTACCGGGCTTGTCAGCACTCACATAATAATGGCGATAAACTGCGCCGGCACAGTCCCCAGGGCAATCATGCCGTGGGGATAGGATGAATCATAGAAAATGCAGTCGCCCTCGTTCAGTACCACCTCATTGCCGCAGACCACAACTTTCAAAGTGCCCGACAGCACATAATCGAGCTCCTGGCCGGGATGCTGATTCAAGGATACTTCAGCCGCATCACCGCGGACCGGCACGGTGACAATAAATGGCTCGCCCTTCTTGTTGGCAAAATTTGCGGCCAGAGCCTGATACTGATATTGCTGCCGGCGGGCCACGCTCGGCCCCTTGCCCTTGCGGGTCACCGTAAAGGTATTCATTCTGGGCACGCTGCCGGTCAGCAG
>JAAYYJ010000380.1 GCA_012515455.1 Oligosphaeraceae bacterium | reverse complement strand
TCACCGGTCTGGCGGTCAGCGCCCACCGCGACTGCCTGCCACTGATCAGAATGCAGGCCGATGTCCATAATCAGGGCTATGCCGCTGGACTGGCCGCCGCATTGGCAGTACAGGAAAAATGCACTGTGCGGAATATCCCCGTGCGCAAATTGCAGTCGCAACTGATTAAAGCCGGTATTCTGCCAGACAGCGTTCTGTGCGAAAATGACTGCATACCCGGTGCCGATCCGGACGATCCGCATGCCCGCCTGGCCAATATCTTCCTGGACCCGGCCAGCGCGGTGCCGGCCCTGCGGGCGGAATTTGCGGCTGCAGAATCCTCCCAGCTGGCCCAGATACTGGCTTTCTTAGGCGATAGCACAGGCAGGGAAAGCATGGCCCGCAGCGTCTCCAACAGCCATTGGGACGAGGGCTGGAATTATCGCGGCATGGGGCAGTTCGGTTACTCCGTCAGCCCCTTGGACTGCCAGCTCACGGCCCTGGCCAGCCTCGGCAATGCCGAGACCATTTTCCTGGAGAAACTGCAGGAATTACGCCCGGACAGTGCTTTTTCCCATTTCCGGATCATGGCCCTGATATTTATGAAATACCCCTCCCGCTCGGCCATTGAACCGCTGGAGAACCTGCTTGCCGCGCCGGGGATGGCCCATCATGCGGTGAAGAACTATCGCGATGCCATCGCCTCAAACCGTCCGGAAGTCAACGACAACAGCGTGCGCAATGCCCAGCTCAAAGAGCTCTACCTGGCTCGAGCCTTGAATGCCTGCCAGCCCGGGAACATCCTGGCCATGCGCTCACTGAACGAGTACGCCAACGGCATGCAGGGACATTATGCCCAGTTCGCCAGAGCCGGCTTAAAGAACTGATGCGAGTAGAGGGGATTACAGTTTCGCCTGCCGCGCCGCCCGCGCGGCCGCAAAAAAATCCTGTGCTGGCCGCAGCTCGAATTCCCGGGCCACCTCTGCCGCACTGACTTCGTCACACAAGCTATACAACACCCCCAGCCCGGTCGGCGCCTGGGTGTCCAGTAGGATTTTATCCTTGTACTTGCGGCGGATTTCGGGATATTTCTGGGCGTTGCCATCGCCGTGCATCACAAACCGGTCGAGGTTGATTCTGGCCCAGGCAATACGGTGGTAGTAGGTGGTGGAACTGATGATTCTCCCCAGTGGATCAAGGATATCGCTGGTCGCATCCTTAATGGCTCCGACAAAAAATGCCTGCGTGCGGAAGGCCCAGTTCGCCTGCACATGCCCGCCATGGTAATAACTGGCGAAGCAGAGGATATCCGGCGCCAAGCGGGTATATTCGTCGCGCAGTTCATCAAAATTCAAATCGAAGCACAGGATGCCGCCCAGGCGTCCGGCGGGAGTATCGACTACCACTGCGGAACGTCCCGGGGAGATGCCTTTTTTCAGGGCCGCTATAGTGGGGAACATCTTGTGGTAGCAGCCCAGGTACTGTCCCGCAGGCCCGTAAAATACGATGGACTGGTAGACTTTCGCGCCCTCGCGGGTCAGCGAGACCCCGGCAATGGTGCAGGCATTGCGGCGGGCAAAATCGCGGTAGGCGCTCAGCATCGGTCCGGGTTCGGCGATGGACTCTGCAGTCTCCGGAGTCTGCTGCATAATCATCACCTCACAGGTAACCACCAGGTCCACGCCAGTGCCGTCCAGAAGAGCGGCCGCCTCCCGGAACTGCCGCAGCGCCTCTCCCGGGGGCTCATCCTGGCGTTCACTGACCATGGCATGAATTGAGGCGACATTGATGAATTTAGCCATACTGTTCTCAATCAGCGGCAGGACTGAATAAAACGCTGCAGGATTTTCCTCTGCAGGGGCAGATGTTGGATGCGCTCGGGATGCCATTGCACCCCCAGGCAAAACTTGCGGCTGGATAAATCCAGCGGCTCAATGGCTTCAACCACACCATCGGCACTCCACGCCACAGCCCGGAAGCCGGGAGCTATTTCCTTGACGGCCTGGTGATGGGAAGAGTTAATCAGCTGTTCACCGGGAGCGAACAGCTCTGCCAGCAGTGAATCCTCAGCAATCCTGGCCCGGTGAAAATTCTCCGCATCACCGGGTGCAAAGGAGTGCTTCAGTCCCTGCGGATAAGCATCGGGCAAATGCTGATGCAACGTCCCCCCGCCGGCCACATTCAATTCCTGGCAGCCCAGACACACGCCCAGAACCGGCATTTCCGGCCATTGCAGCAGCTTTGCCGCCAAGGCCAAGTCCCAGCGGGCACGCTGTTCATGCAGGGTGTTCATGTCCGGGTGGTTGTCCTGGCCATAGTAATGCCCAGGGACATCAGGACCGCCGGTCAGGATGACGCCGGCGAATCTATCCCGCAGGTCATCAAGCAGACTCAGGTCGTACGCCGGGGCCAGAATCACCGGGTATCCACCGGCTCCCAGCACAGCGTCGGTATAGGCGCTGCCGCTGCCCAGGAGAAGATTGCTGCAGGGTGCAGGATTGCAGAATGCCGTAATGGCAATAATCGGCCGGCTCATTTATCCTCACCGGCCTTCCCCGCCGGCTGAACGTCAATCTGACGGTACGCGAAGATGGTCCAGGCCAGGGCGTCAGAGCCACTGACCCGGATGGTGTATTTTCCCGGGAGGTAGGCCCAGCCGGCGCTGGTGGCGCCGACTTTGTCGGTCTGAGTGGAAAAAATGAAAAACTGCTCGCTGTCCAGGACCTCGACTTTCAGAGTACCGGGGCTGAGCTGCTCGAACTCCAGCTTCCACTCGGAATCCATCTCCACGCTGAATTCGCGGGGGGAGTCGCCGGCCCAGACGGCCTTCTTCTCTAAAATAATCCCGTGCTTCAGATATTTCACATACTGCCACTCTTCGATATTGTCCAGGTACTGCTCCACCTTGACTTCCCAGCCATTCAAACCGCCGGCAATGGACAGATATTTCACGCCCTCAGTATGCGCATATGACTGATATCCGAAGACCCGCCCGCCGGCGCGTTTTACCACCGTCTTGCTGCTGCCGTTGTGAAAATCATTGAGGACGACCTGCAACGGGCCGTTCTTCAAGGTCCGGTAGCGCACCCGCCATTTCTGGCCGAAGACCGGGAATTTCTCCGTCTGCATGATGCCGTACCCCTGCCACTGGAAAGTTTCCACCCATCGACCGTCCTGTATTTGTGCCAGACAGGCGGCGGCAAGCCCCGCCAAAGCAAAGATAAACAAGCGTATTTTCATCAACAGTTCTCCCGTATTGTGGTTTATCAGTAAATATAAACTGCTAAAATTCCGGCGCAACCCGGCGGTATGGGAAAAAGACTTTTCCGGTGCATTCCCAGGCCAGCAGCAACTGCAGCTCTGGCCGCAAATGCGCCTGGAAAACATTAGTGTTCAGTCCTGGATAATGCTGATCACATCGTCAGTGAAGGGCGCCTGTTCACCGTCCGCAGGGTCGTTGTCCCGGCGGGCAAAACGCGCTCTGTTCCCGCGGGCCAGGGGATAGCGCCCGGGGCCGCGGTTGCGTTCCTGGCGGAAGCTGACCGTGCCAGGGGGGAGCTCCTGCAGAAAACTGCTGGGGATGCGGAAGTTGTCGCTTTTGCCGAAAAAGAAGCGGCTGGAGGACCACAGGATATAGAGGTTCTTGCGGGCACGGGTGATGCCGACATAGAACAAGCGCCGTTCTTCCTCCAGGTCGTCGGCATTCTGATGCGGCAGCAGCCCCTCCTCTGCACCGGCAATAAAGACGAACGGAAATTCCAGGCCCTTGGCACTGTGCAGGGTCATCAGCACCACACTGTCTTCACCCGGATCATGTGCATCAACATCCGCCACCAGAGCGACTTCGGACAGGAACTCCTGCAGTCCCGCGGCGGGGTCTTGGGCGGCAAACTCATGCACCCGGCTGAGCAAGCTGTCCAGGTTGTTGACCCGACTCTCTGCGTTGCTGCGGTCGTACTCTCGGATCAGTGCCTGAGCCAGCCCGGAGTGCTCCAGAATCCTTGCTGCCAGCAGCGGCAAATTGTCCTCCTGCAGATCACGCAAAGTAACACACCACTGCGAGAATTGCTCCAGCCGGCGAGCCTTGCTGCCGGAACCACTGCAGAACTGCTGCCGGAAAGCATCGCTGCAGAGGAAGGCAAAGATGCTCTGCGACTGCGCTTCGGCCGCCCGGCTGATTTTCGCCAAGGTCACCGCGCCGATGCCGTAATCGAGACAAGCGAGCAATCGTTTCAGGGCCACAGCATCGCTAGGATTGACCTTCAGACGCAGCACCGCCAGGAAATCCTTGATTTCCCGCCGGTCATAAAAGCGCACCCCGCCGATGATCTGATACGGGATGCTGGACTGCATCAGTGCTTCTTCCAGGGTCCGGGACTGACTGTTGGTGCGGTAGAGCACCGCCATTTCGCGCCAGCAGCCAGCCCTGCCCTGCTGCAGCAGCGCCTGCATGGTCCGGCAAATCCAGGTTGCCTCGTCGCGGTCAGCGGGCACCTGAATCACCTCGACCCGGTTCCCCTCTTCGTTATGGGTGAACAGGCTTTTGGCAAAACGATGCCGGTTGTTCTCAATCAGACTGTTGGCGACCTGGAGGATATTCTGGGTAGAGCGATAGTTCTGTTCCAGCTTCACAATCTTCGCCGCCGGGAAATCCCGGGTAAAATCCATGATATTGCGGTAATCTGCTCCCCGCCAGGAGTAAATGCACTGGTCCGGATCGCCGGTCACATGCACATTCTCCTGCTCTGAAGTCAGCAGGCGCATCAGCAGATACTGCAGGTGGTTGGTATCCTGGTATTCATCAATCAGCAGATAACGCCAGCGATGCAGATAGATTTCCCGCACAGCCGGATTCTCCTGCAGCAGCTTGACCACAAAATACAACAGGTCATCAAAATCAACCGCATTGCAGCTCTGCATGGACTCTTCGTACAGCCGGCACACCCGCAGAGCCAGCTCCGGCACGGCACAGCCCAGGGTCGCAATGGCATCGCCTAGACTGCAAAAGTCATTTTTGCTCTTGCTGACAATAGCAGAAATCTCTTTGCCATGCAGCAACCCGGAGTTCTGCCGCGGCAATTGCGACAGGCACTGCTTGATAATCGCCTGCTGCTCGTTGTCGTCGTAGATGACAAAATTGCGGTTGCGCCCGAAGGCCCCGCGCTCAATATTCTGCCGCAGGAAGCGGGCGCACAAACTGTGAAAGGTGCCGACGTTGGGCAACGCCCGGCCGCAGAGGCTGCTGACCCGCTCCCGCATCTCTCTGGCGGCCTTGTTGGTGAAAGTCATGGCCACAATCTGAGCCGGCCAGACGCCCTGCGCGACCAGCCAAGCCAGACGCCTGGTCACCACCCGGGTTTTGCCGGAGCCGGCGCCGGCAATAACCAGCATAGGGCCGTCTTTGTGGGTAACTGCAGCAAGCTGCGCCTCAGTGAGATCAGATAATATAACGGACAACTCCGGCGACATGCCCTACTCCCTGATTATGGTTTTGGGCAGACCGCGGTAAGTCGCATGAAAACAAGGTACCGAGAACTCCTGCTCATCAAAAACCGCAAAATTATTCTCCCGGAGCAGTTTTTGCAGCAATTCAGGATTAGTTACCCGGCGGTCGAGGTCAACTGCACCGCCAATCAGATGCCAGGAGATATAGCCAGACTGCCGCCGGCATAAAATCTGATACACCTCCTCGGTTGAGAGCGCAGCTCCCTTGTCCCTTCTGGCGGCCACCAACTCGCGGATGTAATCAGGGTATCCGTTGCGGCAGTACATGCCTTCCAGCTGCTGCTGGTCAAAAGCAGCATCAGTTCTGCACAATGGCGCAGACTGCGGCGGGCACTGGTAACCCGGATACGCTCTCCTGTCGCCTGCAGATATTCCAGCGCGACTCTGTCCAAAGCAGCCCGGACTTCCGGCAACAGGCCGTGCAG
>JAAYYJ010000379.1 GCA_012515455.1 Oligosphaeraceae bacterium | reverse complement strand
GTAGGCCAGCAGTACCTTTTCCAGCCAGGGCGAGGAGAAATCCAGTTGGTAGAAATTATCTGCGTTGAGCAACTCCAGCAGCCGCGCTTTCTGCTCCCCGGGGCAGGAATTGTGGTGGTTGGTGGCAAAACCGGGCAGTTCCAGCGATGAGGGGATGGTTGAGGCAGTCATAAGTCCAATCCTGGAGAAAACGAGATTAATGGCACTGCGCTATAATATAACCGGGAAAAGATATTTTACTTGCAAATTTTCGGCTAGGGGGTATTTTTATGGTGACGTGCCCTCAGCGTCGGGAGGCAGTGCGGGTGCCCCGGCGTGGTGTTCCCGTCGGTGCGGTCACGGAGGTCAGATTCAGCATCAGGAGGCGATTAAGATGGGCAGATTGCTATGCTTGTGGGTGTGCGTCATTCTTTCCGTATGGAGTCGGGATTTGTATCTGCCCGCGATGCTCTCGGGCAGCCAGGAAACGGAGCCCGGGCAGCCGGGTCAGGTCCGGCTGCCGTCGGTTTTGGCTGGGGGATTCACCACCCTGCGCGGCGAATGGTCGCCGAACAGCACCTTGGTGTGCCTGGCGTATGACCAGACCGGGCTACAGGTGCAGATTACCGGTCAGATAAGTCCGGGGCAGGTTCTGCGGGATAAATGCTCAGCCCATGATCAAACTGGAGTCTTCAGCGATGATTCGATTGAGATACTGCTGTCGCCTGCCCGGGTGTTCGTGGACGGGCAGCTGCAGGCTAACGACCAGGGGGTATATTTCCATCTGTGCAGTAACTTAAAGGGATATTATTATTCCGCCTGTGGCCGCGATCTTTCCTGGCAGCCGGATGGGATGCGGATAAGCAGCCAGATTACGACAAAATACTGGCAGCTGCAGTTCCGGATTCCCTATTCAGCATTGCGCACAGACTGTCCCCTGCCCGGGGAAGTCTGGCAGGTGAACTTCGTCCGTAATGACCAGGGTATGGCCCCGGCAGTTTCCAGTTGGAGCGGCAGCAATGACTTCCATGACTTGGCCAAAATGGGACGGCTGCATTTTGGCCAGGAAGCCCCTCTGCCGCAGGCGGTGATCGCCGACCTGCGGGTCCTGCCGGCCTATCTGAGCGGCGCATTCCTGCTTCCGCCGGGCCTCCCCGCCGATACCCGCCTGGAGCTGCTCCTGGATGGCCGGACGCTGTGCGGCAGCAAGGCCCTGGACCCTCAGAGCCCGGAGGTGCTGGTGTACCGCGATCTGCTGGCGCGGGAATTTCTCCCGCTCAAGGACTACGGCAGTATCGGCTGCAGAATCTTCTCGCCGTCAACGGGGCAGACTTACCTGGAACAGCACGCCCGCTGGCCGGGAGATTTGCAGCATACGGTGCTGATGGACAAATATTATTATGTCCCGGAAGACGGATATATCAACTTCACCCTCCGGAGCGAGGAGGTCTTCGGGCATCTAAACCCCGAGGCTGTACGGGTCAGCATCCACCGCGACTGCCAGGCTGATACGCCGGCGCTGCAACAGTGGGAGGGCAGCGGGAACGGGCGCCTGGCCCTGGCCGGACTGCCCTACGGCAATCTCTATCTGCGGGCGCAGTGGACCGCCGGAGGACGGAAGTACCAGACCGTGCGAGCCCTGCAATATCACCCCCAGGTATTGGCCGCGCCCCCTTTACCGGAGCAGGCCCGGCTGGAGGCCAAGGGCAGGACCTTGCTGCTGGGGCAGCAGCCGGTGTTTCTGTTCGCGGGCAGTGCCACCGGTAAGGCTTTCCTAACTTCCGGGAGCTGTTTCAATACGAGTTACGCTCAATATGGCCTGCAGGAAAACCACATCCGGACCGTACCACTGGCGGGCAGCCGGTTTCTGCGTGAGCAGGAGCGGAATTGGGTCGGCTACACCTGGCAGCTTTGGGATGAGCTGGTGCCGCTGTGGGGCAATCAGTTCAGCGAGTGGGATGCTTCCCGGGCCGCCTTCTGCCGGATTGCCTACGAGTCGCAGATGAAGGTCGGCATTCGCGGGGATGATGGTCAGCTGCGTGATGAGGCACCGGCGGAATGGTACCGCAAAGTCTACCGTGAGGTGAAGCGCATTGCGCCCGGGGTCCTGCTGTCCCTGCATTCCGACAGCCCGCAGTTTATTCCGGCGGCAGTGCCCAGCTGTGATATCTTCGAGACCGCATTCTGGAGTTCGAGCTATGCGCCTGACATGCTGCCGGGGCTGGATGAAGACCTGGCGCGGGCCGCCGCCTGGTGTCCCGATAAGCCCATTCTATTCTGGCTGGGCGGCAGCATCCCCAATAGCCGCTGCCGCACCGCCGAGGAACTGCGGACCGGGCTGTTTATGCTGATCGGCCGGGGGATGGCCGGCTCGGTCATCCATCTCGGGCACGGCGGACTGCCGGCTGAGCGCAGCCGGCTCTGGTCGCTGCTCTCCCAGATCAATGCCGAACTGCAGGAGGCCTTCACGCAGTTCCAGCAGGGCGGAGAGCCGGTTGCGACCGGGGATTATGTGCAGGCGCCGGAGCCGGTGGCGGCCTATGCCCGCCGGCAGGGCGGGACGGTGCTGCTGCTCGTCTGCAATCGCAGCGGTTATGAACAGCCGCTGACTTTCCGGGAAGGCACGGCGGTGTTTGGCCCTGGGGAGGAGAACAAAGCGCGCACCTCCCGCCAGGAGCTGCTCAGTCCGTTTGAAAGCAAACTGTTCCGCTTGTCACTGCCTTAGAGACTGGGATCGTCCCGCCAGATTGCGGCCGGGAGATTTAGGCATACGGAACGGTCGAAGACAAAATAATAACTGCCGCGGGCGGTCTGCAAGTGCCAGATTTTGCCCCGGCGGCAGGCTTCGCTGCCCTCCAGCAGGGTCAGCGCCTCGGGCAGGGCGGCAGCCGTCTGAGCCGGGTAGCACGGGGCCAGATTCGGGGGTAGCCCGGCCTTAAGCCACTGGAAGGCCAGGGCAGAGGACGCCTCGGGCGAGCTCCCGCCCAGAAAATCCGCGAGCAGCTGCAGGCGTTTGCGCAGGCTTCCCGACCAGTTCAGGGCGAAGCCGCGCGGTTGCAGGTACTGCAGGAAGGCACCCGGGAATTCCGGGTTGTTGCGGCTGGCTCTGCGGAAGGCGTCCTGCAGGGCAGGGTGGTTGTAGAATAAGTCCAGCATCCGGGACAATAGCCGGGCGTGGAGCAGCTCCTGGGGCGGAAAATCCGCGGTGCCGAGCACCTCGTAGGGGGGCTGGGGGCTGTAGATGAGGCCGAGCTTGGCGGCTTGGCTGCGAAACGGAGTCCCGGGCAGAATCTTCAGGACCTCGAGCTGAATTTCGGCCGGGCCGATGGCGAGCAGCTGCCGGACGTCCTGCCAGAGACTGGCGCTGCTCTGGCGCGGCAGTCCGGCCAGCAGGTCGGCATGGACCTCGAAGGCCGGGCAGGCGCAGAGGAACTGCAATCCCGCCAGGGCGTCCTGGACGGGGCAGGCGCGGCCGATGGCCTTCTGGACCGTATCGTCCAGAGATTGAATGCCGACTTCCAGATGCAGCTGCCCGGGTAAGGCGTGCTGCAGCTCCCATTTGAGTTCGTCGGACAAAAATTGCGGATGTATTTCCAGGTGGAAGCGAAGGTTGGGGAATTTATCCTTGAACAGGCGCAGCAGTTCGGCCGCCCGTTCTGGCGGCGCATTGAAAGTCCGGTCGAGCAAGCGGATTTCCTGCACCCCTTTGCCGGCCAGCAGTTGCAGCTCTTCAGCGATGCGGGTGAGTTGCTTGTACCGCACCGGGGTGGCGAAGCTGGTGCAATAGCGGCAGCCCTGCCGGCAGCCGCGCGAAGTCTCCATCTGTACGAACGGCTTATCCACGGCAAAAAATTCGCTTTCCGGGGGTGCCGGTGCATCGGCCCAGTGCCGGTAGCGCGGTGCGTGTTTGCCGCAGCAGAGCACCACATTCTGCTGGTTCCGGCAGCGGACCGTGACTCCCGGGATGGGCAGCGTGACCGGTTCGGGGAAGTTCCCGGCTGCCAGTCGCCGCAGCAGTTCTGGCAGTACGCTCTCGCCCTCACCGCTGACCGCGCCATCGATGGCCTCGCAGCTGCGCACGATTTCTCCGGCCTGGGTTCGCAGGCATTCCGGACCGCCCACCAAGATGTGGCAGTCCGGGCAGAGGGCATGCAGCCGGTCCAGGATATCAGTCACTTGCCGGCGGTTGAACAGATAGAGACTGGCGCAGACCAGATCGGGCTGCATCTCAGCCAGGCGCACGGCGGTCTCGCCAGGGTCGTCAGTGCTTAGCGTCTCCAATTTCTGCCACTCCCAGCCGGGGACGTCCCGGCTGGCCAGATGCAGCAGCGGCAGGGCTAGGCT
>JAAYYJ010000378.1 GCA_012515455.1 Oligosphaeraceae bacterium | reverse complement strand
TCCCCGGATTGCCTGCGGGATTTCCGGGCGGTTCTGCAGCAGCAGTACGGCACTCTCGAGCGCCTCAACTCTGAATGGGGCACGACCTTCGCTGCATTTGCGGACGTGCAGCCGGTGCAGTTGCAGGAGCTCGGCGACAAGGCCCGCCTGGGTTCTTTCGTGGACCACAAGGTCTTTATGAACCGGATCTTTGCCGAGAAGTACCTCGGCAACCTGCGCAAGTACCTCAAAGAGGCGGTTCCGGACAGCATCATCGGGCTCTCGGGCACCGTCAATCCCGGTTACAGCTTCGACTGGGCTCTGGTGCTGCGGCAGCTGGATTATCTGGCCTACTACGACGGCATTCAACGCAAGCTGGTGCAGGATTTGGGCCGTCCCGGGCTGCTGGCCGGACAGTGGTTCGGCGGCTATGTGGCCCCGACACACCGCAGTGACGGCTACATCAACTCCTTCTTTTGGCGTGACTTGCTCTCCGGCGCCCGGCTGTCGCCCTTCTACGCCCCCCGCGCCGGCATAACCGGCGAACTGCAGCTGGCGCCTTGCCTGGACGAATATCAGAAGCTACTGGCGGAGGCCCGGCGTGGTCTGGCCCGGCTGGTCTTCAACTCGCAGCTCCGGCCGCGGGTGGCGATGCTGTATTCCCAGACCAGCTTCTTTGTTGCCGCGGGCACCGTCGGGGCCAATGAATTTCAAAACTCCTTGTCCGGCTGGCACGCACTGCTGGGCGATTTGGGCCTCGATTACCGCTTCGTTTACGCACCGGAACTGCCCCAGCAGCTCAGCTCTGAGTACCAGGTGCTGATCCTGCCCTGCGCCCTGGCTATGTCAGAGGCAGAACTGGGCGCAGTGGAAAAATTTGTCCAGGCCGGCGGCACTGTGCTGAGCGATTTCGACTTCGGGGCTTACAATGAACACGGTACTCTGCGGGAAAGCCGGAAAGTCCCCGATATCGCCAGCATCACCCACCAGGGGCAGGAATTCCGCAGCAGCGACATCAGCGCCCCCTTGCAGCGCAGCCAGGAAATCGGCAGCGGGCGCATCAGCCGCTTGAATTTCCTGCTGGGCGGCTACCAGCAGGTGGTTCTGGGCGGCACTGGCGGCGAGGTCTCCTCAGCGGTCTCGGGCGCGGACCAGCTCTGTCAGGCGATGCGTGAGATTGTGCGCACGGAACTCTCCCGGGCCGGCGTGACTCCCGATCGCGTGATTACCACTGCGGACGGTAAGCCGGTGCAAGCCGAGACCTGCTGGCGCGAATTTGCGGGCAATTACCTGCTCGGGGTCTGGAAGACCGACCGCAAGGTCCAGACCCTGGACCCGGCCAACGCCATCGCGGCCACAGTGACGCTACCCCTGGCCGGCCATCTCTATGATGTCCGGGCCGGGCGTTATCTCGGCCAAGGCGACCGGATGGATGTGCAGATTATCCCCGGCGGGGCCGGATTGTATGCTGTTCTGGCGCACCCGGTCGAGAGTGTGCAGATTGAACACGCGCCGGCCATCGCCCGAGGAGAGACGCTGTCTTTCAAGGTCGCGGTTCAAGCCGGCGGTGCCCCCGGCGGCCATGTCTTCCATTGCCGGCTGAGTGGCCCGGAGCGGCACTACGCGGTCAATCTGAGCGCTCCTGCCGGGCAGGCCGAAGGGGCGCTGCAACTGGCTCTCAATGATGCTCCCGGGACCTGGCTGCTGGAGGTC
>JAAYYJ010000377.1 GCA_012515455.1 Oligosphaeraceae bacterium | reverse complement strand
CTGCTCTGCATCAGCATCCGGAATCTCGATGTCGCAGACAGCCAGAGTGCCACCGAAGAATTCTTCCATGAAATCTGCGCAGTAGTCGAACAATGGAAGAAAATTTTTTCCGGTCCAATCGTGCTTGGCGGTTCCGGCTTCTCCATGAATCCCACAGCTGTAATGCAGCACAGCGGCGCGGATTACGGCGTAGCCGGCGAAGGCGAGAGTGCCATCCTGGCACTGGTGTCTGCCCTCGCCAATGGCAATCCGCCTGCGCACGGCAGCATTATCAGCATGAAAGCCGAAAAAATCGCTGGTGCCAGATATTCCCGCCGTATCGCCGACTACTACAACCGCGAGACCCACAATATCCCCATCCAGACCAAGCGCGGCTGCCCTTTCAAGTGTGTGTATTGCACCTACCCCAGCCTGGAAGGACACACCCTGCGTCTGCGCCCGGTGGACGAAGTGCTGCAGGATATCGCTTTCGTGAAAGAGAACTACCCCGACGCGATGGTCTATTTCACCGACTCCATCTTCAATGACCCCAGCCGCCATTATGAAAAAATCCTCCGCGGGATGCTTGCGCACGGTCTGGTCATGCCCTGGACGGGCTTCATTACACCACACGCCTTAAGTGCCGCCGATATCGATCTGCTGGCCGCCTCCGGCTTGATCTGTGCTGACCTGGGCGTGGATGGCAGCACCGATAAAACCCTGGCCGGACTGGGCAAAAGCTTCACTTTCCAGCAAGCCAGAAACTGCTGCGAGCTGCTGCTGGAGCGCAATATCGGCGTGAATGCCAACGCGATGTTCGGCGGCCCGGGGGAGACTTGGGAGACGGTCCAGCAGGGAATCAGCAATATGCGCAGCCTGGAACCGGTTTACTCCATCATCTTCTCCGGCATCAGGCTGCTCAGCGGCGCACCCCTGATTACAACCGCCCGGCAGCAGGGCGTAATCGGCCCGGACTGGGACGACACCACACCGCTGTATTATTATGCCCCAGGCATAGAACCGGAAAAACTGCATCAGATGCTGCTGGAGGGATTCCGGAACAGCAAGTACTGTGTCTACCCCCCAGCCAGCCGCAGCGACGACTTCAGAATGCTGCATAAATACGGCTATGCCAAGCTCAAAGCATGGGGCCTGGGACAGACCCGCAGGAGAAAATAATCCAGATGGATATCGCTTGCGTCATCCCCGTCTACAATAACGCCAGCACAGTGCTGCAGGTGGCCGCCGGCTGCAAGAAATTCCTGCCCCGGGTCATTATCGTCGATGACGGCAGCTCCGACCTCCCGGAGAATTTTGCCGCGGCCGTGCAGTCCCTGGGCGTCGAAATGCTCCGGCACAGCAGGAACCTAGGCAAGGGGGCAGCCTTGAAAACCGCCCTGGCATATCTGGCTGGGCAGCAAACCACCTACATGATTACCATCGATGCCGACGGGCAGCATCTGCCCCAGGACCTGCCGGCATTCCTGGATGAGCTGCACGCAGACGGCCGGAACGCAGACCTGCTTCTGGTCGGAGTGCGTGATTTCACCGCCCCAAACATCCCGGCATCCAGCCGGTTCGGACGCAATTTCTCCAATTTCTGGATCAAGCTGGAGACCGGCCTCGATTGCCAGGACACCCAGAGCGGCTTCCGGGCTTATCCGGTGCAGGCCATAAACCGCCTCAAGCTGCGGTGCACCCGCTATAATTTCGAAATCGAGGTGCTGGTGCGCTGCCTTTGGGGCGGCGTCCGGCTCCGGGAAATCCCTATCCGGGTCATTTATGATCCTCCAGAGAAGCGCATTTCCCATTTCCGCCCCTTCCTGGACAACCTGCGCTTGTCATTGCTACATGCGTCACTGCTGACGAACCGCCTGCTCTGCCTGCCCCACCGGCGGATCGTGGATACCCCCCCCACCAGGAGCGCCATGCCCTCACTGTGGCGGGAACCGGGAAAATTTTGCCTTTTTCTGCTGCGGGAGAATGCCACTCCGCTGCTGCTGGGCCTCTCAGCCGGGGTCAGCACCTTCCTGGCCATTCTGCCGCTGCTGGCCTGCCATATGCTGGTGATACTGTACGTCTGCTGCCGCTTGCGCCTGAACAAAGTCATGGCCCTGTCCATCCAGAATCTGTTTATGCCGCCGCTGACCCCATTCCTGTGTATTGAATTGGGATACTACTTGCGACAAGGCGAATTCCTGCACGAACTAAGCCTGCAGACCGTCGTCTGCGAACTTCATCTGCGCTTCTGGGAATGGCTCCTGGGCAGCCTGATCATCGCCCCGGTCGCGGCAGTGCTTGTCGGTCTGATAGTTTACGTCCTGGCCAACTGCTGCCACAAGAGCAAAGAGGAAACCACCAATGCCTCCGGAGCAGCATAATCTCAGTGACAGCAGAGGGAACTGCCTGGGCATCTTCTTCTTCCGGGCGATGCTGAAAATCCTCGGCCCGGCCGGCACCTGCTGCTTCGTCTGGTTCATCGCCTTCTTTTATGCCCTCTTCGACCGCACGGCCCGCCAGGCCGCCGCACCCTATCTGAGCCGCAGATTCCCCCATGCCGGCAGACTGCACGCCTGGTGGCATTTTTACCGCCTCATCGTCTGCCAGGGCCAGGTCATGATCCTGGCCCACTGGCTGCGCAGCGGACACCAGGTACCGATCCGGGAGGAACACCCCGAACGACTGCGCGCGCTGCTGCTGGCGAAAGACCGCGGACTGATCCTGCTGATCAGCCATGTCGGCTGCTGGCAGGCCGCCCTGACTTACCTGGATACATACCAGCGGCCGGTGAATCTGCTCATTCAGGCCAACGCCAATGCCAATATCGCCAGGATGTTCTCGGGGCAGCATTTCAAGCTCGTGGACAACCGCAGCCCGTTCGGAGGACTGCTGGAATGCATCGCCGCAATCAACCGCGGCGAAATCGTCTGCATCATGGGCGACCGGCGGGCCGACGAAAGCGAGAGTGCCATCCGGATGCCGCTGCTGGGCGGCTCGATCATGATCCCGCTCTCGCCCTGGCTGCTGGCCGCCCGCTGCGGCTGTGCCGTCATACCGGTCTTCACCCTGATGCGCGGAATGGCCAGAAGCATCGATTTCTATTTCGCCGAACCGATTCACCTCGATTATGACCTGCCGGTCAAACCCAAAAACAGCTGCTTCGAGCCCAGCGTCAAAAAATATGCCCTGGAGCTGGAAAAAATCGCCTCCTCATTCCCATATCAGATTTTTCATTACGATACATCTTCCGCACCCAAATCTATCCAGGAGACTGACAATGGATGACGCGACCCTTAAATTCAGACAGGAATTCAAACAGAGGCTAATCAGCTGGTTGCAGCTGGAGGAAAAGAAGCCCGAGGATATCAAGGATGACGAGGCGCTGTTCGGCACCGGCCTCAGCCTGGATTCTCTCGATGCAGTGGAAATTGTTATCGCTCTGAAACGCGAATACGGCATCCCGCAGAATGCCGTGGACCAAAAACGCGAAATCTTCGCGACTTTTGCCTCGCTCAGTGACTTCGTGCAGAAATATCAGCAGGACCACCAATAACGCCTGGCCTCAGGTCGAAATCTTATGCACCGCCACAACCACGTCTATGTCAGCGGCAAAGGCATGATTTCCGCCCTCGGGCCGGATGTCCCCCGGGCCGCGGCCGCGCTGTACGCTCCGCACCCCCGGCTGCCGGCCTTGTCCAGGAAGGTGGAAACGGCCCTGAAGCTGCCGGTCTTCGAAATACCAGACCTGGAGCCTGACCCCGGTGTCCCAGGCGGTTTCAGCCTGCAGCTGCTGCGCTGCGCATTGCAGGAAGCGCTGTCCGAGGCCGGACTCAGCGCCCGGGACCTCGCCCGGCAGCGGGTGGGCGTCTGCATCGGCACCACTGTGGCCTGTCAGCTCAACAACATCCCCTTCTATGCCACCTTGCGCAGCGGCGGCACCCCACCGGCCCAGCCCTTCCGGGACTATATCGCCGGCAACCCGGCCGAGTGGACCCGCCGGGAATTCCACTTGCAGGGCCCTGCCCTGACGGTCTCCAACGCCTGTTCCTCCGGGGCGGATGCCATCGGCATAGCGATGCTGTGGATCCGGCAGGGCCTTTGCGACCTGGTTATCTGCGGCGGCACGGATGAGATCAACAAAGTACCCCTGGACGGCTTCAACGCCCTCGGGGTCTGTTCGCCGGAGCCCTGCCGGCCCTTCGATGCCAGACGCAACGGCCTGAATCTGGGTGAAGGCGCCGGCATTCTCATCCTGTCCGCCCGGGCGCCGGTCGGATCAGCTCCATGCTTCGCCCTTGCCGGCTACGGCAACAGCAGCGATGCTTTTCATATCACCCAGCCCGATCCCGAGGGCAAGGGACTGGAGCGCGCCATCCGGTTCAGCCTGCACAGTGCCGGGGGCATCAGCACCAGCGACATCGCCTTTATCAACGCACATGGCACCGGCACCAGCGTCAATGACCAGGTCGAGTCGGTGGTCTTTCAGCGGCTGTTTCAAGACTCCGCCCGCTTTATTTCCACCAAGGGTTTGACTGGTCACACCCTCGGAGCAGCCGGCGCCATCGAATGCATCTTAAGCCTGCTGATGCTGGAACGGGAAATGGTCCCTGCCAGCACCCGCTTTGAGAGTCTGTCGCCAGAGATGCCCCTCGCGCCGCTCAGCCGCAGCACTGCCATCCCGGCTGCCGAATACGCCCTGTCCACCTCGTTGGCCTTCGGCGGTTCCAATACCGCGCTGGTGCTCAGGAGACTCTGAAGATGAATCCACTCTACCTCTTAAACTGCCGCATCTTCAGCCGCTTCACCTGCCCGCTGAGGGAAGAGGAGATCAAAGCCGTCCGGGCGGCCTACGCGCTGCGCCGCGCCGACCGCTATACCGCCCTGGCCGCAGCCGCGGTGCTGGGCCGCAGCGGGGCACCCTTCCCCTCTGCTTTCGCCAGCGACACCGGCCTGATTACGGTCAGCGCTTTCGGACCCCACAAGACCGTCTTCGCCACCCTCGACGATATCCTCGATTACCCCGAGGATATGATCCTGCCGGTACGATTCTCGCATTCCGTGCATAATGCCGCCGCAGCATACCTGGGCAGCATCCTGAAAATCACCGGCCCGGCCTTTGCGGTGACCGGCTTCGAGGCACCGCTGTTCGAGGCGTTGCAGCTGGCTCAGACCCTGCTGCAGGCGAAAATGTGCCCGCAGGTGCTGCTGATAGGCATCGAGGAACGGGGGCTGCTGACTGCCGCCGCACCTGCTTTGGCCCCCGGACGTTTCGCCCAGGAGCCCGAGGAGATAATCTGCGCCCTGCGGTTGAGTGCATCCCCGGCCCCCGGTGCCCGGGAACTGCACCTGGACCGGGACGCCGGTACGGCTCCTTGCCTGGACGCCTGCACCCTCGGACTACCTCTGGAGACCATCCGGGAACTGACCGAGCCTGACACCAATCAGCCTGTCGTTTTTCGCCCCAGCACGCCAATCTGATTCCCGCCAGCGAAGTTTTAGCCCGCCTGATTTGCAAA
Organism: Oligosphaeraceae bacterium; assembly: GCA_012515455.1. Taxonomy (GTDB): domain Bacteria; phylum Verrucomicrobiota; class Lentisphaeria; order Oligosphaerales; family Oligosphaeraceae; genus JAAZIZ01. The sequence goes on along the minus strand of JAAYYJ010000377.1, from coordinate 3,024 downwards.
ATTTCAAAGCGAATGTTTAGTAATTAGTAGTTCGCGATAATCTTTGCAGAACTGAAAAATTCCAACCTGAGGTGAGCCAAAATGAAAAAGCATTCCCTTGCCCTTGTCGCGGTCTTCGGCACTCTCATTTTGCTGTGCGGCTGCGCACGCAACCAAACCGCACCCCAGAGTCTGACTCCCGCCGCCATGACCCCGCCGCTGCTCAACCGGGCTAAAGTGTGTTCAATCAACACGAATTTCAGCCGGCAATCGGAAATTAAGGAATACGTCCTGGACGTCAGCAAAGTGCCGGCGGTATATCAGCAGGAAATAAAGTTCTATACCGTCAATGCGCTGAATTATCTCGGCTTGCGGGAGAGCGCCGCCAGCGACCTGGTGATTGCTGCCGAACTGGCCGACAGCCATCTGAATATCGTTCCCCAAAATCCCCGCCGCGAGCGCAAAACCGTGAACTATATGCTCACCGCCACGGAGAAAGGGAACCGCATCTGGACCATCGCCACTGGCTGCAGCGGACGGGCCTCCGAAGTGAGCAACTACTGGTTCCCGGGACTGGTGGCCGCCTTCCTGCCCTATTTCGGAGAAAATCGCAACCGGCCCATCGCCATCGCCAAATACCCAATCTACCTGAATGCCGTCTCCACCCCGCCGGCGAAATAAACCCTGCCCGCAGATACAACCATGGGACTGGATAACCGCACCGCCGGCACCGCCTTGATTATCGGCGGCTGCAAGGGCATTGGACAGGCCATCGCGGCCAGACTGGCCCGCGATGGCTTCAATATCATCGCCAGCAGTCGCCAGGCGGGCAGAGATGCCGAAGAGACCGAACGCCTGGTCCGCCAGGCCGGGCGGGAGTTCACTCTGCTGCTGCTCGAGGTCGGCGACCGGGAAGCGAGCAAGAAGGCCCTCCAGCCCTACCTGGAAGGCGATGCTCTCCCGGAGGTCATTGTATACAATGCCGGCATTGCCAGGGATAATCTCTTCGCCTTCATGGACCCGGAACAGTGGCAAGCGGTCATCAGAACCAACCTCGATGGCTTCTTCAATACCGTACAGCCCTTTGTCTTCGGACTGCTGGCCCGCAAACGCGGGCGCATCATTGTCATCAGCTCCGCCTCAGGGCAAGCCGGGCAGGCCGGGCAGGTCAATTATTCCGCCTCCAAAGCCGCGCTGATCGGCGCCGCAAAAGCGCTGGCCCGGGAAATCGGGCGCAAGGGCATTCTGGTCAACGTGGTGGCTCCCGGAGTCATCAGCACCGCCATGACCGAAAGTCTGCCTCTTGAGCGCATCCTGCCTCTGATTCCTCTCAACCGGATCGGGACCGTCCAGGAAGTCGCCGGCGCAGTCAGTTTTTTAGCCGGCCCGGACAGCGCCTACATCCACGGCCAGGTCCTCGCGGTCAATGGCGGACTGATCATCTGAATAACCACCGCGCGATGCCAGCAAATACCCTCAAAGAGACCCTGGTGGTCGGCTCAGGAGCCGCCGGGCTCACCGCCGCCCTCCTGCTGGCCAAAGCCGGCCGGAGGGTCACCTTGATGGAGACTCAATCTGGCATTGGCGGGTACCTGCGCCGTTTTACCCGCAACGGACTGCGCTTCGACACCGGCTTCCATTTCACCGGCGGATTCGGTGATACCCTGTCCCAGATTTTGACTATTCTCGGCCTGGAAAGCGACCTCAAAGCAGAACCGCTGCGCTCCAGGGTCTATCTCCAGGAGACCGGGCGCATGCTCACTCTGCCGGGCGGCAGCCTCGGCGAACGCGCCGAATACCTCTCGGCGGTCTTTCCTGAAGATGCCCTCGCCATCCGCAATTATTTTCAGCTCGAGCAGGATATCGTGGCCAGCACGCCGTTCTTCGATTTGCGCCATGCCGACCAGCCGATTGCTCCCCAGCTCTCACTCTATGACAGTATCACTCTGCAGGAATATTTTCAGCAGCAGCATTTTTCCTCACCGGAAGTGGAAACCGTCCTAGGCATGATGGCCTTCTGTCACGGTACGCCGCCCTCAGAAATACCCCTCGCCCAGCATTGCCGCATCAGCTGCGGCTTGAGTCAGCACCTGTCCCGGGTGAAAAACGGCGGTGATGCCTTTATCAGCGCCTTCACCCGCGAACTGGAACGCCATCAGGTCAAGACCCGCACCGGCACCAGCATCGCCAAAATGCTGCGCTTCTCCAGTGACCAGCAGTGTCAGGAAGTGCTGCTCAGCAATGCTGAGACTCTCCAGGTCGAGGACATCTTCTTTGCCGTGCATCCGGAGGTCTATCTGCAGCTGTTCCCGGCCGAAATGCTCTCCCCGAGCCTCCGTCGCCGGTACGGCAGATCGCAGGACACCTGCAGTTTTTTCTCCATCTATGCCGCCTTGGACGGCGAGCTGGCCGCAGAACCGGAGCTGCTGCAGTATATCAGCTGCAATGACCTCAACCGGCTGCTGTCCCCCGGCGACAGCGCCTATGGCACCGGGATGGTAACCAGCATTGACCCTGATCACCACGGCATGACCCGGAAAACCTTCACCGCCTTCAGAAACATGCACCTCTCCGAAGTAACTGCCCAATGCGGCCCGGAACTGGACAATTATTCCAGCAATCCGCGCTATCTGGAATTCAAACGCCGAATCAGCGAGAATATCTACCAGGATGTGCTCAAGGTCTATCCGCACTACGACCGGCATCTGCACATTTTGGCCTCCGCCACGCCATATACTTGCCGGCGCTATTCACCACCACGAGGCAGCGCCTACGGATTGAAAATCAAGATCGCGGCATCCAGGCTGTCCGGAAGACTGCCAGTCCGGAACTGCTACGCCTTGGGACATCACGCCATCATGCCGGGAATCCTGGGAGCGATGCTGGGGGCATTCCTGACCTTCCGGCAGGCCGCCGGAGAGGAAGCATACCAGGCGCTCATCCGCCAGGCGCTCTGAACAGGCACAGAGCGCATGCACCGGGATTATTCGTCCTTGAGCAGCAACGGCACGGTGTAGCTGGCATTCAAGTCGAAAGCCACTTCCG
>JAAYYJ010000040.1 GCA_012515455.1 Oligosphaeraceae bacterium | reverse complement strand
CGGGTTGTCTTCTCCAGAGCCTCAACAATCTTCAGGCCGTGGGCAAGTTCCCCTCCATGGTTATTGGCCATTTCCAGAACTACCAGACGTTGGAAGACATCGTTATTCATAAAACTGGCTCCTGTTTCAGTAGTTGAGGGGAATCTGCTTGGTTGCACCATAAGCAGGTGGCTTATTTGCCGACTGCCAGGAGGAACTGCAGACTGGCGGAGGGCAGATGCCCCTGCAAGTCCCTGGCGGCTTCCAGAGCCGCCAGGCGTACTGTCTGGCTCTTGTCGTGAATCAGCGCCATCACAAAGGGTCTGGCGACCGGGTCCCCATGGCGTCCGAACATGCGCACCATCGCCGCTTTGGTCTCTTCGTGGTTGATATGGGTGGCGAAATCGATGAGCTGTTCGATATCGACGCCGTTGCTGGAGGCGAAATCCAGTAGCTCCAGGGCGGTTTCCCGCAGGGGCAGGTTGTCGGAGAGGGTGGCGGCCAGGATGGCATCGAAGCAGTCGTCAGTGAGCTCATGGCTGCAGCACTGGAACCAGGTCCGCAGGGCAATCGGGCTGTGGTCGCAGGCGTAGAATTTTTGGGCCAGCTCGATGGTTTCCCAGCCGCCGAGGCTGGTCAGCAGGGTGTGCAGGGCAGCTCGGGCGGCACCGGCCAGGACCTTTGAGGGCTCCTGCAGAGCCTGCAGGAGGTCGGGGGCAATCCAGAGTTCTTTGCATTTGGCACAGGCTTTCCAGAGGGCGGGCAATTCCTCCGGCTGGACGGTGGGGAGGTGGCGGCGCAGCAGCTCTTCCTGCAGCACGCCGCTGAGTTCCCAGTCCCCCAGGGCGATGGCCAGGGCGAAGAATTCCCGGCCTTGGGAGCGGAGCAGCTTCTGTGAGATATTTTCGAAAGCCGGGTTGTTGCCGATATTTCGCAGGGCCAGCAGGGTCACCTCGAAATCTTCTGGGTGGTCCAGCCAGGGCTGCAGGGCCGCGGCGGCCTCGCGTTCGCCGATCATTCCGACGAAGCGGATCAGCTGCTGGCGGGAATAGGTATCAGGTGCGGAGGATAAGTTCTGCAGCAGCAGGGCTGAGAGCCGCAGGCTGTCCTCGGAGCGGTCTGGATTCAGGCAGCGCATCACCATCGCTTCGAGGGCGAAGAAGGCCAGGGTGGCCGGCGGGTCATTTTGTTGCGAGAGGCGCTGTACCAGCGCCGGCACAGTCTGTTCCATCTGACTCAGCAGCGCATCCGCGTTCTCTCCGCCCTCGGCGGGCAGGGCCCAGATCAGGCCGGCGATGTTCTCCACCGCGGCGGCGCCGGGGCTGAGGTTCTCTTGGGTAGTAATCTCGGTCATGATATCAGCTCCTCCTTAGAACAGCGTCCAGGGTGTGCGCATGGGTTGTTCGACCAGCCGGTTGGCGGCTTCATCCTCGATGAAGCGCAGTTCGACCGGGTCGAAGTACAGCTTTCGGCCCAGGCGGATGGCGCAGTTGGCCAGATGAACCAGGATGTTGCTGCGGTTGCCATTGAGTTCATGCAGGCCGAATTTGCGGCGGGTGCGGACCGAGAGGTTGAAATCGCTGATTTGCGGTTCCGGTTCGGGCAGGGTGTGCACCAGCTGAGCCAGATTGGCCGGCGAGGTGCGGAAATTCTGGTATACCTTGCCGTTCGGGCCTTCGATAAACGGTTTGCCCTTGGTCTCATCTTCGCCCCATTCGCAGGATTCCAGGATAATTTTGCAGCCGTCGGCGTACTGCATGTATACTTGTCCCCAGAGCCCGACCACATCCGGGTGCTGGGGCCAGGGGGCGTTGGCCTCGATTTCCACCGGGCTGGTGTTGTCCTTATCCAGCAGGTACTGCACCGGGTCCAGGTAGTGCTGACCCATATCGGCCAGGCCGCCGCCGTCGTAATCCCAGTATCCCCGGAATGACGTCGAAGTGCGGTGGGAGGTATAAGGCCGGTACGGCGCCGGACCCAGCCAGAGGTCGTAATCGAAATCCGGCGGGACTTCTTCCGGGGGCAGCCCGAGCTGGCCGGTCCAGCGGGAGGCCTTCCAATTGAAGCCGGTATGGGCGCTGACCCGGACCGTGAGCGGCCAGCCCAGAGCACCGCTCTGGATCAGCTTTTTCAGGGGCGCGACGGCGCTGCCCAGGCCGTAGAAATTTCCGTACAGGCGGAACCAGGTGTTCAGGCGGAAGACTCTGGCGTTGCGCTGCACCGCGGCGGCGATCTGTGCCCCCTCCGCGATGGTGCGGGTCATGGGTTTCTCGGCCCAGACATCGCAGCCGGCGTTCAAGGCGTAGATGTTCTGCAGTGCGTGCCAGTGCGGCGGGGTGACCACATGCACCACGTCGACCGATTCAGAGTCCAGCATTTCCCGGAAATCGCGATATCCCCGGCAGGAGGGGCCGACTGCGGCCAGGGTGTCCTTGACGCGCTGTCCCATCACATCGCAGACCGCCACCAGCTCTCCCTGGGGGTCGTCGAGGACGTACTTGACATGCCCCTGGCCCATGCTGCCCAAACCGATAATGGCGTGGTTGATCCGGTTGTTGGCGGAGATTTTGTTCTTGGTTGTCGTCTTACCCATAAAATTACCTTGCCAGTGGAAGGGTGGGGAGAGAATGAGACCGGGTTCAGTCGAAAGCACTTTGCAGGAATGCCATATAGCCCTTGTACGCCATATAGATGTCAAGCTTGCCGGCGACTTCCCAGGGTGCATGCATGCTGAACAGCCCGACCCCGCAATCGATTACATCCATGCCATAGCGGGCCATGTAGTGCGAGATGGTGCCCCCGCCGCCGACATCCACCCGGCCCAGTTCGCAGCTCTGCCACAGGACTTGCGCGTCATTGAAGATTTTGCGCACCTGGTAGACGAATTCCGCGCTGGCATCGCTGGCGCCGCCTTTGCCGCGGCTGCCGGTGTATTTGGTGATGGCCAGACCGCAGTTGATTTTGCTCATGTTGTTGGGTGAGCTGACGCTGGCAAAGCCGGGGTCATGCAGAGCAGTCACATCCGCCGAGAGCATCTTCGAATTCTCCAGCGCCCGGCGCAGCCACAGATCGTGATATTCGCCGCAGAGCCCCAGCAGCTCAGCCACGGTATTCTCCAGGAAAGTCGAGTCCATGCCAGTCGCGCCATAAGAGCCGATCTCCTCCTTATCGCAGATCAGCGCCGCCTGAGTGCGGGCGGGGATGCCGGGGGCATCCAGCAGGGCCCGGGCAGCGGCATAAGCGCAGACCCGGTCGTCATGGCCGTATCCCAGCAGCATGGAGCGGTCCAAACCGAGCTCCCGGGCCGGGCCGGCGGGCACGATTTCCAGCTCCGCGCTGCAGAAATCCTCCTCCTCGATGCCGTATTTTTCCTGTAGCAGGCGGAGGATGCGCAGCTTAGTCTTGTCTTTGATCTCTTTATCGTCGTCCTTGCCCGAGACCGGCCGGCTGCCCAGCAGTACATTGAGGGCT
>JAAYYJ010000376.1 GCA_012515455.1 Oligosphaeraceae bacterium | reverse complement strand
GAGGCCTTGGCGCCGATGGGGAAGAGCACCATCACGCTGCAGATGCCGATGGCGCAGACGCACAGCGCCAGCAGTATTTCAACCATAGTGAATGGATGATGTTTGTGCATACAGGACCTCACTGCGGTTAAGGCTTGTTGACTTGCTTGATGTCAACCTTGCCGGTGTACTGGCTGACAGTCAGTACCCGGCAATAGCTGTTGTTCAGCAGCTGCGGAGCAGCTGCCCCGGCCGGGACTACCGCCTCAATCAGCGACAGGTAGCAGGTCGCCGCAGCCCGGCCGTTTTTCGTAAACACCACCGCCGGGAAAATGCTCCCGCCAATTGTTACCGTCAGCGTATCGGTGGCGGGGGGCAGCGGATAGACAAACTTCGTGGCGGCAAAGGCCGCGCTGTCAATTTCAGTGGTTGTCAGATTGCCGATCAGCGCTCCGTTGGGCAGGAAATCCTGGCGGCTGCCTGGCAGCCACTGCCAAACGCCGCTGTGGTCTTGGTAAGCCGCCCGCAGGGAGTTGGAACGGTTGGCCGGATCGTGGTCGTCCACCACAATCGCGACCTGGCAGCGGCGCTTGACTGCTTCCGCGCGGGCCAGTGCCAGTTGTCCAGAGAGCATCCGTTCGGCGGCGCTGACTGCGTTACCGGTCATGAGGCGGTTGAAGGCGGGAGCAAGGATTCCCAGCAGGATGCCGATGATCATGACCACGACCATCAGCTCCACCAGGGTGAAGCAGTGCTGTCGCCGCCGCCGGGGGGTCTGTTCTGTAGAAAAGTATTGCATTATGGTAATCTCGCGCACAGCATCAGGTTGGAAGAGAATCCTGCGGTCTTACTATAAGCAGTACTGGAGAAATAGTCAAGTCAGCGCAAGATTATTTTGGCAGGTGTGGGTAAAGTCCCGCGGCGGCGGTTGATTTCTGGCAATCCAGTATTATACTCTTAAGAATTCCACTGCAGCACAGCCGCGGGCAGCAAGACTGCCGCCATTATCACCATTACGACCACGGCCCCATAGATTAACACACCCATGAATACTGACACCCCCTTGCCTTTGGCTACCCAGGCGTCTCAGGTTGCAACGGAGTCCACCACGACCTCTTCAGAACAGTCCCGGCCCGGCTGCTGCTGCCGGCAGCTGTGGCGGCGTTTTCTCGGACGTTCCGAGGGCGCGGACCCGGCGGAGGAGGTCCCGGTCTGGCTGCTGGCGCTGCTGAGTCTGGCCCTGCTGAGCATGGCCTCGCAGGTCAAATTCCCGCTTGCGGGCGGCAAAATTGCGCTCGCGGACGTGACTTTTGCGGCCGCATTCCTGGGGCTGCTCTGGCAGTTTTTGCGGCGGGGGCAGAGCGTGTTCTACCCCACCCTGGGGCTGTTGGCTATTATTGCCGCGGTGGTCGCGAACATTTTTGCCCGGCCTGGGATGGGCGGTGCGCTGGAGCTGGCGCAGCTGGTGCAGCAGTTCTTCTGCGGCATGCTGCTGTTTAACTATTTTCTGCGGCACGCGTCCTTTGCGGCGGCGATGGTGGTCAGTCTGGGTCTGCTGCTGAATATCCTGGCAGGTCTGAGTCAGACGGTGCTGTTCGGCTATGGTTCGATCCAGGCTCCGGCAGATGTGCAGGCTCTGCCCTGGGGCTTCGGCAAGGCCCTGACCGGGTTCTTCCGCAGCCGGATGGCGTTCAGCTTCTTCCTGGCCGGAGCGCTGGTCTGGATTCAGCCCCAGTGGCTGGGACGACGGGCGGGATTCTGGCGCTGGCTGGCGGTGCTGCTGGTCAGCATCCTGGCGTTGAGTTTCATTGCCCACGGGATGATGCTGGTGCTCTGCCTGGCGGTGCTGCTGGCATCGTCCTGTTTCCTGGGCAAGCGGGCGGTGCTGCTGAATCTGCTGGCCGCGGCGGCGCTGGTCTTCTCCCTGACCTGGGGGCCGGAGAACGCCCAGCGCAGCACCGTGCTGGCCACCTTGAACCCGGTCAAGACCGGCGATTTCGCGGGTGAGCTCAAGACCTGCCACCTTGATTTCCTGGCGGCCCTGAAGATGGCCGGGCGGGTGCCCTGGCGCGGCGTCGGTTCCGGCCGTTATCAGGACTGTATCGGCCGCTGTTATGGCGAATTGCCCAATCCCAGTTATAATGATATTGATGCGGATACTCAGGCCGGATGGGGGATTCTGGCTGGCACGCTCGGCTTTCCCGCAGCTGCGCTGCTGGCCCTGCTGCTGCTGCTGGCCCTGGCCGACGGATTGCGGCGCCATCTGGGCGGCGGCAAATGCGGCCGCGACTCCACGCAGGCGCTGGGCGGGGCGGCCGCGGTGGCGCTCTTCGCCCTGGGGATGCTGATCAGCGATCCCCTGACCCGCGGTCTGGGCTGGTTCCTGGCCCTGGCGCTGAGTGCCGCGACCCTGCCTGCTCCCGGCGAAGAGACCTGCGCTTGTCAGCAATACGGCTTGAAGAAAATCATCCTGACCGGGATTTTCCTGGGACTGCTGCTGTCGCCAGTGGTCCTGCGACCACGGGCCGAGGACCCGCTGCGGGGGATGTCAGCGGCCGCGGTGCACCGTCCGCCTAGGCTTTCGCTGGCCCCGTCCCAGAGTCAGGGTGCCAGTGGCGACCAGTCTGGTGCTGAGGTCTTCCAGGTGCTGAATGCCACCCAGGTGCAGGAATTCACCCCGCCCTTCGAGAAATACCAGGATTCCCTGGCGGCGGAAAAGACCGCCCTGCGCATTTTGGATGGCAAGGGCGTTCCGCCTGAGAACGAGGAGCCCTCGATGCAGCACGGTGGGGCTCGGTTCACCTTCGAGCTGCCGGCCGCTGCGACGGTGAAGGTCTGGGTGCGGACCTGGTGGGATGGTTCCTGCGGGAACACCCTGAATCTGAAGATTGATGACGAGCCGCGCTCGGTGACCATCGGCAATGACGGTACCTACAAGACCTGGCATTGGCTGGAATCGCCGAAGCTCTACAACCTGGCTGCCGGCAAGCACGAGCTGAGGCTGCTGAACCGCGAGGACGGCATCGCCTTCGACCAGATTCTGATCACTACCGACCACGAATACTTCCCGCAGGAAATTGAGGAGCAGCTATGAAGAAAATCACCACGCTGATGCTGACGATCTTGCTGCCGGCCATCTGTGCCGTGCAGGCCGGCGAGGAAGCCGCGGTGCTGCCGCCGGAGGTATTCCTGCAGGAGCTGCGCCGCCCTCTGCGGCAGGATGTCTGGGGCGAGATCACCGGCCGCATCCAGCATGTCGACGCGGAGGGTAAAAATCTCGAGGGCGAGCTGCGGGTGCGCATTACCTTTACCAGTACCTCCATGCACGCCCAGCTGGTCCTGAACAACCAGAATGTCTACGCTTTTGAGCAGCAGCACAAGCCGCAGGAGAAAGTGACCTCTGCCCTGAGTATGCCGGAAAAAGAAGTCGCACCGGGGCTGTTCTCGTTCGGACTGGAACCTGAAGACCTGACTTTCTCTTTCCTGTATTGGGATTTCCTGGAGGAACTGCCGGCCCAGAAAAGCCGAATGCGGGATTGCCGGGTGATGAAACTTGCGCACCCGCACGGAACCGGCACAGTCGAGGTCTGGTTCGATGCCGCAATGGGCTTCCCGATGGCCGCTTTCTGGTATCATCAGAACCAGGAGAAGCCTTGGCGCGCTTTGGAGATGAAAGGCGCCAAACGGCACGAAAACGGCCTGTGGTTCGTCAAGGAGATGCGGCTCGAAGGCGAGAATTGGAAAACCCGGGTACTCTTCGATTTCGCCTCCCTGAAGGAAGTAGGCAATAAATAGTTAACCGGTATCGCCGTCCGACCTGTCCGACTTGTCCGACCCGTCCGCCCCGTCCGCCCCGTCCGACCCGTCCGACTTGTCCGACTTCAGCGGGCGATGCATTGCTGGACAAATGGCGCGGCCAGGCGTACTGCGTCAGCCAGCGCGGACGGCCGGGTGCGGGGCAGGGTGCGATAGCGTTCCTCGGGCAGATTCTCATGCGGCAGGAAAGGCTGGAAGATCAGCAGCTTCGCGCCCGCAACCAGCTTGGCGCAGGCGAGAATCTCCTGCTCGCAGTGGAAATCCTCGACCAGGGTCAGGCGGAATTCATAATCGCGGGCTTTCGTTTTGATTATTTCAATCGACCGGGCAATATTGTCGGTCTGCCGGAAGCCAACGAATTCCGGGTATTTCTCCAGGCTGCACTTGATATCCATGGCCACATAATCGGTCCAGAGCAGCACTTCTTCCAGCACTTCCGGGCGCGAGCCGTTGCTGTCCAGTTTGACTGCGAAGCCGTGGTCGCGGAAGAATCGCATGGTGGCTCCCAGTTGCGGCTGCAGCGTCGGCTCACCGCCGGTGATAGTCACCGCTTCGACCCAGTTGCGCCGGAAGTCGTGGCAGAATGCCTCCAGTTGCTCCCAGGTATAGGTGATGCCGCCGCAGTTTTCGAGCAGGTCCGGGTTATGGCAGTACCCGCAGCGGAAATTACAGCCGCGGGTAAAGAACAGCGCCGCCATTTTCCCTGGGTAGTCTACCAAGGTTGGCTGGGTCCGCCGGGCATAGACAGCGGAATAATCTGTATCCGGGCAGGAGCTATTCACTGCATT